>DATBCZ010000143.1:0-1790 GCA_036270175.1 Steroidobacteraceae bacterium
GCGCTGGACGGGCGGCAAATGCCACTTAACGCCCTCCTGGGGGAGTCCTCCCCCAAGCCTACCGCAGGGAGAAGTTGCAACGGTGTGTAAAGAACTCCACCGCTTCCGAGCTGCCGCCGCTGAAGTCTCGTGCGAACGACATGACATCAATTCACGACAACGATCCCGGTTCCCCCATGCGCGAGCTAGAGCGCTCCCTGCTGCAGGCGCAGTTCGAGCGCGACGCCCTCGCGCAGCGTATGGACGAGCTGGAGGCGGTGCTGGCGGCCGGCCGCCTCGGCTATTGCCGCATAACGCCAGGCTCACACGAGCTACGCGCGAATTCGCAATTCAAAACTGAATTCGGCTGGCCACCGGATGCGCGGATTTCCTGGCCGGAGCTGCAGGAGCGGATTGAGCGCGGCGATCGCGCGAAACTCGTTGACGCGGTTGAGTCGGCCTTCGTCGCCGCTACCGAAGTCGATCTGATCGTGCGCACCCGGATGCGCGGCCGCACGCGGCAATGGTTGACTATCCGTGGCCGCGTCCTGAAGGGTGACGACGGCTCGGTAACCGAGCTGCTGGTGACTTCACGAAACGTGAGCTCGGCGCGCCGGGCGGCTGTTGGAAGGCAGCGCGCCACGGCTTCTCTGCTCGAGCAGGAGCGCAAGTTGCGCGAGGCGGCAGAGTCGGCAAACCGTGCAAAGGACGAGTTTCTATCGGTTATCTCGCACGAGTTGCGCTCGCCTCTGAACGCCATACTGGGTTGGAATCGAATTCTCACGCTCAAGCGTCGCGACGATCCCGAGGTGGCCTCCATTACGCCCCGCATCGAGCAGAGCGCCAAGGCGCAGCTGAAGATGGTCAACGATCTGCTCGACCTGGGGCGGGTCGGGACCGGTAAGCTCAAGGTTGATTTCCGGCCCACCCAGCTGGGGCGGGTGGTGAAGCTTGCGCTCGACCTTGCGCGGCCGGGGGCCGCGGCGCGTGGCATCGATCTCGTGATGGAGTTGGCCCCGGGCGCCGGACAATTGCGCGGTGACCCGGATCGGTTGCAACAGGTCGTGGCCAACCTGCTCTCCAATGGCGTGAAGTTCACCTCATCGGGCGGTCAGATCGCGGTCACGCTGCGCGATGTGGAGGGATTTTCCGAACTGACAGTCAGTGACACCGGGCAGGGCATCGCAGCGGAACTGTTGCCCCATATCTTCGATCGCTTCCGCCAGGGAGACAGCTCGAGCACGCGGCACTCGGGCGGCTTGGGGCTGGGCCTCACGCTCGTCCGCGAGATCGTGGCCTTACACGGCGGCTCGGTTTCCGCGAGCAGCGCTGGCACGGGCGCGGGCGCGACGTTCGTGGTCAGGCTGCCAACGGCGCCCTCATGGACCGTAGCCAGCGACACCGTAGCCGCTGTCGAGATGGGCATGACGTCGCAGAGTCTCGGTGGCCTCTCGATCCTCGTGGTCGATGACGAAATGGATGCGCGCACGGTTGTCGCGGAGACACTGCGGCTCGAAGGCGCGCAGGTCACCGTGACCGATTCGGCCGGCTCGGCGTTCCAACATCTGCAGGCTGCAGGAGCGCACTTCGACATCCTGGTGACCGACATTGGTATGCCGGATGAGGACGGCTATTCACTGGTGAGAAAGCTGCGTGCGCTCCAGGTTGGCCGCCACATGCTGGCGATCGCGGTGACCGGGTACGCCTCGAAAATGGATGTGGCGGCGGCGATCGCCGCGGGCTTCGACCTGCATGTGCCGAAGCCTGTTGATTTCGACACCTTCGTGCCGATGGTCCGCCGCCTCGCGGCC
>DATBCZ010000144.1:0-5629 GCA_036270175.1 Steroidobacteraceae bacterium
AGGCTACGCGCGCGATGGGACCGCGCAGCGCGTCGGCGTTTATCTGCAACACGGCAAGCGCAATCAACAACACAACAAGAAGGGTACCGAGGACGATGCCCGTCCACTTGAGCGCTGTTAGCGCACGAGTTTCCGGGGAAACCTGAGGTTCTGTTATACGCATGGGCTGTTAACGCGCGAAACCGGGGTTGGTTCGGACCTTCGACCCGAGTCGATGGCGGCACGAGCCAGCCGGCCGCGCCCGTTACGGCGCCGCTTCCGGATGCCCGCCCCGCGGGGGGCTCAATGCCCACCCTGCACGAGAAGCCCCGCATCCCGTAACGCTTCGGCCAGTTCGACCTCGATGCGCGCAGCCACGGGTCGGGCGATGTACTGCAGATGCAGCGCCGGGCCAGTGAGGACCTCGAGCCCCCGCTTGAGCACACTCCCCGCGGCGCGGATTCCGGCCTTGTGCTGATCGAAGCGCTGGGCCGGTGAATAGCGGCTCATGCCCACGTAAATCCCATGGGGCCCTCCGCGACGGTCCTCATAGTCCAGCAGGACCAGGTAGATGTTTGAGCGGCCTTTACGCTCGGCCTTGAACTGGGCGGTGACCTCGTAGGCCACCGGCAACCAATCGACGTAGCGCATGGGCAGCCACTCCGGAATGGTGCGGGCGGCTTTCTCCCAGAGCTTCTCCAGGGCCGCCTAGATGTGGGTAGCGAACTCCCCCCTCATCCAGAGCTCGTGAATGCAATGGGCGCCCAGAACGCCTTCAGCGCTCCCCAGGGCAGTGTCCAGGCGGCCGAGGACCTCGGACCTGCCGAGGCCCCGCAGCGGGCGGGCCGCCGGAGGGACCGTAATATCGACATGAGCGGAAAGTTCAGGCTGCCGGCGCACATCTGAAATAATAGGACCTTAAGGACACAGCGTGGGGCCTCCCTTCCTCGACGCCTCATGGACTTGTGAGATTATCTTCCGCTTATGCGTTTGCCCTCGACCAAGACATTGCGCGCTTTCCAGCTCGCCGCGCGCTCCGGTAGCTTCAAGACCGCCGCCAGCCAGCTGTTCCTGACTCCTTCTGCCGTGAGCCACCAGATCCGTGCGCTCGAGGAAGAGCTGGGCGTCCCCCTATTCCACCGGGGCGCCCGGACCTTGACCCTCACGGACGCGGGCTCGACCTACCTGGCAGAGATCGAGCACCTCTTCGAGCGGCTCGATGCGGCAACGCGCGAGTTGAGAGCGCGAGCCGGGCGTAGCACCCTGCGTCTGCGGGTTGCCTCGTTTTTTGCCAGCGAGTTTCTTTTGCCTCGCCTGGCAGCACTGCATGCGGCGCAGCCTGAGATCGATCTGGAGATCGACACCGACGGGACGGGCACGGACGTGCATCCGCCGGATGCGGACGTATCCATTGTGTTGGGGTCCGGTAATTGGCACGAGCTGCAGGCGCATCGCTTATTCTCGCAGACGTATGTGCCTGCCTGTTCCCCCGCACTGCTCACGCGGACGCCGTTGGCCACCATCGAGCAGCTCGACGGGCAGACCCTGCTCGTGTTCGAAGCCCGTAAAGACGGATGGGAGCGTTGGGCGGAGTCGGCGGGCCTGCAAATGCCGAGACCTCGAAAGCGAATCGCGTTCAACAACATGTCCTCGCTGGTACGCGCTACGGAGCGTTCCGCTGGCATCGGTCTCATTCCAGGGACGTTGAGCGCCGAGCGGTTTCGGGCGAAGTCACTGACGCGACTGTTCGAACATGAGTGGACCACGGAGGACAGTTACTTCCTCGTGCATCGCGCGGAGGTCGCGGCGCGGCCGGAGGTAGTGGCCTTCCGCAAGTGGCTTTTCGACGAGCTGCAGACCGGGATGACAGTACCGCCACTCGCCGGGCAGGTGTCAGCCCTGAGTTGACAGACTGGCCGCTGACGCTCGCCCCGACACTCGCGCGGAAATCAGCCACACGATTCCGCTGATCACGATCGCAGCGGGCACGATGAGAACGGCCTTCCCCAGGGAAGACAGATCCGAAAGCCACCCGATCAGCGTCGGGGACGGCACGTCACCCAGCAGATGAATCACGAACATGCTCAGAGCGAACGCGGAGGCGCGCTCGGTGGGCGATACCATGTTGGCAATGGCGGAGTTGATCGGACCGGTCGACATGAACAGCAGCAATTCTGCCGCGATGATCGCAGGGTAGTACACCGAAGATGACGCCGCCGTCAGGGCAACAAAAGTGAGTGGTGCCGCCACAAGGGTGATCACACCCGACATCCACAGATAGGCCTGGCGCGAGGATTTCACCCAGTAGTCGCCCAGCCAGCCGCCCAGGAAGGTTCCCAGAAAGCCGGTCACCACGACGATGGCGCCGAAGCTCGTGGTGGCCTGCACCGCGGGGATGTTGTGCACGCGCTCGAGGAAGTTGGGCATCCAGACTGCCAGGCCGCCCAGGGCGAATGTATAGGCGGCGTAGCCGAGGACGACGAGCATGTAGGGGGCTCGTTTGAGAAGGCCGAGGTAGATGGCGATGGGGCCGGGCGCCGGCAAGCGATCGGCCCGCGCGGCGCCGGATGCCGGTGTGTTCGTCGGCGAGCGATCGGCCGCCGGAAGCCCAGCTCTCGGTGCGCCGGCCGTGGGTAGGTCGGGCGCCGCGTTTGCGGGACGCGCGGCGTTGCCCTCGCCTTCCGCCTCATCCTGCGACCCTCGCGGCGGGTCCTTCACGCGCAGAACCAGGATCGCCAACAATAGCCCCGGCGCGCCGGCTACGAAGAATGCCGCGCGCCAGCTGAAGTGATGACTCATCAGGCCGCCGACGATGTAGCCCAGCGCGGCGCCGACGGGGATGGCCATGTTGAAAACCGACAGGACGCGCCCGCGCTGCGCCCGGGAAAACGAGTCGGCCAGCAGCGCCGGCGCTATCGACACGTACGCCGCCTCGCCGATGCCGACGATCGCGCGAGCTCCCAGCAAATGGGCGTAGCTCGTCGCGAATCCCGAGACGAGCGTGGCGATGCTCCATAGGAAAACGCCCACGGCAATCGGCCGGGTGCGCGAGCCGCGATCGCCCAGCGCCCCGAAAATCGGCGCCGCGAGCATGTACACCAGCATGAAGGCGGTCGTCAGCAGCCCGATCTGGCTATCCGACAGTCCCAGCGGCGGTGCCTTCAAATCGGGAACGATGCCCGAGACGACGTAACGATCGAGGTAATTCAGCAGGTTGACGAGCGTGAGCACGCTCAGGGCAATCACCGACGACCGAAGCGGAGCGAAGGGAATCCCGGGAAGTGCCACCGGCGCGACGTGGGACGAGCGCGCCGGAGAAGTCGATCGCTGCACCTGAATTACACCGGCGGCGGAGCCGGTCAGGAGCGCCAGCCGGGAGAGCCGTCGCCCGAATCCCGCCCGAGCGGATTCAGCTTCAACCGCTCGAGGTATTGCCTCACGCTATCGCGGAACCCCTCGCTGCTGGTCACCGTGGTGCCACCAGCCAGCACGAGAATGAAATCCCCTCGGGGTGTACGACTTATTTCCCGCACGTGATTCATGTTTACCAGGCACGACCGGCTGATGCGTAACAGCGGCTGTGACTGTAGTGACTTCTCCGCCTGTTGCAAAGTGCTGCGTGCGTGAAAGGTCTCGCGCCCGACGGTGAGTTTCACATAGTTGCGGTCGGCTTCGACTAGTTCCACCTGTGCGACGTCCAGCATGTGCATCCGGCTGCCGGATTCGGCGAGGATGCGTGGGCGCGAGTCCGCCAGTGCACGGGCGCCGCGCTCCAGTTGCGCCAACACGGTATTCAGCATCGAGGAACGTTCGCCGCCGCTCTCGGATTCACGTCTCCGTCGCACGCGTGCAATAGTCTTACGGAAGCGCTCATCATCGAAGGGCTTCAGCAGGTAGTCGACCGCACTCACCTCGAACGCTTCCAGGGCGTAGTGGTGATACGCGGTCACGAAAACGATCAGGGGCAAGGAATCGGGATCTAGCGAGCGCGCCAGCTCTACGCCGTTCTGGGTGTCAATCTGGATGTCGAGGAACAGAACGTGCGGCGGTCGCGCACGAATCGCTTCGAGAGCCGAGCGCGCGTCGCCGTACTCCCCGATGATTTGCAGGTCCGGCTCACGCTCGCAACACTCGCGCAGCGTTCGCCGCGCTACCGGCTCATCATCGACGATCACAACGTCCATCATATGACTGGCCATCATAACACTGGCCATCATCACACGGGTCCATCACGCAATAACGGCAGGCGGACCTCCGCGATCCACACATGGTCGTAGCCAGGCATCGCGCTAAAAGTGGCGCGCTCCCCAAACTGGATGGCGAGACGTTCGCGAACATTGCGGAGGCCGATACCCGCGCACCCTTGCGCCTTCCCCGGCGCAATCGTGTTCACGACGCGCAGGGACAACATCTCATCATTCAGAACGGCCTCGACGCGGATCATCACGGCGCCTTCGTGACCTGCGAGACCGTGAACCACTGCATTCTCCACCAGCGGCTGCAGGATCAGACTCGGCACCCACGCGGACACGACCGCTGATTGCGGCACGCTCACCGTCAAACGGTCGGCAAACCGCTTCTGTTGCAGACCGAGATAGGAGCGCACGAATTGTAACTCGTCATCGAGCCGTGAAAAGTCGCGCTCGCCGGCCGTCAACAGCCGACGCAGCAGATCGCCGAGTTGCACGATCATGGATTGCGCGGCGGCCGGGTCCCAGGAAATCTGTCCCCGTATGGTGTGGAGCAAGTTAAACAAAGTGTGCGGCGACAACTGCATCCGCAACGCCGCCAGGTTCGCCGCCGTAAGCGCCCGCTCGAGCGCGGCGGAGCGTAGTTGGGCGTCACGCAGGCGCTGATAGAACGCAAACCCCATGACGAGCGTGAGCGCGAATCCATAAGCCAAAAAGAAGGTCGTCGTGGTGGCGAGCCACATGGGTAGATCGTCCATATTCCAGAACCCCATGGTGCCCTTCTGCATGACGTGGTCCCGCAGTGCCGGGTCACCCGAGAAGATCTCCGCGATTCCCATGGCCGGCTGGGCCACCGCCGCGAACACGAACGCCAGTGAGAGTTGTGCCGGGAGCTTCCGCCACAGCGACTGCCAGCCGATGCGCAACGATGCCCAGACACAACCCAACAGCACCGGGTACAGCATGAGATGTTGCACGAGCCGTGCGCAATACGGGGCGAAGACATGTTTATCGCCAACATATCCGGCGATGCTCGCCTGCATGCTGGTGGCGTACAACACATTCGAGCACGCCACGTAAACCCAGAACACAGTGAGAATGACGAGGTACTGCCGCACCTCCCGCTTTGCGACCAAAGCCCACAGGGAGGGCCAGGAGCGCCGCTGCTCTGGCGCGGCCGTTCGCAAGGGGATCTGGTCCGCTGCTGCGGCTCTCGCAACCCTCAGTTCCTCGGACGATAGGGCATTCACCGGGTGTCTCCCGCCTGGACTCATTTATGCGCATATCGTACGCCAATGTGACGCGCCTGTTGCAGCGGAGTTGCATTTAGGGACGAAACCGTCATAGCCGGGGATGAGCGCGTGGGCTGATGCGGCCGGACCGGGGTACGAGCCGCAGAAATGCGCTTCACGATGGCACGCGTTGCAACGGATGTCGCGTGTCGGAGTAGCAATGCCCGG
>DATBCZ010000145.1:0-19396 GCA_036270175.1 Steroidobacteraceae bacterium
AGACGTGGCACCGCCGACAGTCGCCAGCGAGAATACGGCTGGGTCGTACACCGGCCGCCACGTCAAAGCGCCCGCCCCGAGCCCACCGTACAGAGCAACCAGGCCGATTACGATGAACAGCAGCAGAGTCACCAACTCGAAAGCGAGCATGTACAGATTCACGCGCGCCGTCAGCTGGATACCAATCAGGTTCACCACGGCATTGAAACCGACGAACCCAAGGAGCCAGATCGAGTCGGGCACTCCCGGTAGCAAGGGGCGCAGGGCCACCGCACTGAAGATGTACAACAGCGCCGGCACCAGGATGTAGTCGAGAAGAATCAACCAACCAGCGAAAAAGCCCGCGGCCTCGTGCAGACCGCGCCCGACGTAGGAGTACACCGAGCCGGCCATCGGAAAGGCGCGGGACATTGACGCGTAACTCATGGCCGTGAAGTACATGCCGACGAGCCCGACGAGATACGCCAGCGGCACCATTCCTTTCGCGTCGTGCCACACAAATCCAAACACCCCGAACGGGGATATGGGCACCATGAAGACCATGCCGTAGACGATGAGGTCCCTGGTGGTGAGCGCGCGTTTCAGCTCCTGCTTGTAACCAAAAGTCTCGAGACTCGTCATGGGCTAGAATTCGACCGTCGCAGCGTGCAGGAAGTAGTGCCTTTTCGGAGCCGTGACCGCTCCTTCCGACGGTGGCACGCTCTTCGAGGCGCGTTCATGCGACAAAAATGACACATTTCGCACCGAAGCGCGAGTGTGCCGTCACCCGCAGGGCCGCCGTTCCCATTCCTCGCCGGACACGCCGGCAACGGCGTTGCCCGTAGTGACCATGGCGCTTGCCACGGCGCGCCGGGTCGCCCGGCGCCGCCAACGTTCGTGGCGGAAATCCATTGAGGGGAACAGCGCGCTCCCCCGATGATGGACTTTCGTGAATTGTCGGCATCGGGACACAGGCTATAAATCCAGTCCTGCACCGCTACGTCCCGCTGCACACCAACTCGCCTACCGCCACCGCATTAATCAACAAGTTAGGATTCGGTTGTCACGCGGGAACACGTGGCCGCCGCGCGCACGGCTGCGCTCGATGACGCGTGGCGGACGCGCGACGTCCGATGTTCCCTGCAATCCAACTTCTGGGGTGGGGAATTTGGTGCTAATGTCAACCACGTGGCGTGAATCGCGTTGTCCAGTCGACTGGTCATCAACCCGGGCGCGGATTCACACCGATGCTGTCACCCCGGTGAGGGAGAGCTGCCATGCGAACGTCTGGCGTTCTGTTTGCCGCCATTGCCATTGCCCTTCTGACTCCAACATATACTCACGGCCAGAGCAGCGATCCGCGCGCGACCGAAGAGCAGCCGGAGCCGTATCACAAGCATCGCGACACGCGTCAGGGCCACGATCATCTCTATCCGGATCGCGGCTCGATCCTGCGGGACGCGCCGCAAGGGTCGATCGTGGTGAACTACGCGGGCCTGTCCTACCGATTCCACGACGGCGTCTGGCTCGAGCCACGGGGACCGGCATTCATGGTGGTGGCGCCCCCGATCGGTCTCATCGTCCCAACACTTCCCACCTTTGCCACGGTCCTGGCGCATGGCGGGGAAATTTATCTGTACTGCAATGACGTCTACTATCTGCCGCGGCCCGACTTGAACGGCTACGAAGTGATCAACGATCCCGCGGAGACGGCCGCCAAACCCAAGTCCGACGCAGCCCTTGCTGGGCCGGTCTCCAGCAAGCCCACTGCGGCACCGCGAGCTGCAGCGCCGCCGACAGCTACGGCAGCTGCGACGACAGAAGACGACGGAGAGCCTGCGGTAGTTACTCCGGCCGCTATACCAGTTGCGAGGGCCGCAGGAGTTGGTGCCGCGTCCGGTGCAGTGAGTGCGGCGGGTTCCGTGGGTTCACCGGCTTCCGTGATCACGCCTGCTTCCGCGATCTCGTCAGGCGCCGCGATCTCGCCCGCCGCCGTGGGCACGTCTGCTTCAGTGGGCTCACCCGCTACCGCCGCAGTTGGCATGGCGATGCGTTCCGCGCCAATACCGGGCACCACGCCCGCTGTCTCAACACCCAGTGCGACACCTTCCAACGTCGCACCCACCCCGGCATCTATCGGGACGGCGACGGGCCCGACAGCTGGCCCGCCGGCATCGATCACACTAGCAGCGGCGACGCCGCCACCCGGCCCCGCCTCCGCCACGGCAGCCCCAATCTCAACGCCCACCGCAGCGCCCAGCGCCACAGCCGGCGTCACCGCAGCACCAAGCGCCACGGCCCCACCCAGCCTCACCGCAGCGTCAAGCGCCACTGCGCCGCCCAGCGCCAGCGCCACACTTCCCACACCCGCCGCGCCCGGCGCAACGGCCCCCACCGCCGTACCCATCGCAGCAACGGCGCCGGTAACGCTGCCGACGACCTCTTCCTCAACTGCAACACCCGATCCCCCAAAGGGTATCCGCGCGACCCTGTCCCCGAAGAACGGCCAAAGCGCCGATCAACTGGCCCACGATCGCTATGACTGCTACCGCTTCGCCGTGGCACAGACCGGTTTCGATCCGGTCCGCCCAGGGAGCGCCACGTCCCCGACAGCTAGCCAACAGCAATACGACTACGATCGGGCGCAGTCAGCATGCTTCGAGGCACGCGGCTATACAGTGCGATGAGCCACCTCCTCAAAACTTCGTTCTCAGGGTGAGGCCAAAGGTGCGGGGAGCACCCAGGAACGCATCGATCTGCTGGTACTGGAACGGCGCATCGAAGGCGACCTGGTAGTATCGCTTGTCTGCCAGGTTCGCCGACCACAGCTCCACCGCCCACCTGTCGTTCGGCGCGCCGATCCCGATGCGCGCGTTCAACAATCCGTAGGCTCCCTGGATCTTTCTCGGATCGAGGTTCGACCCCGTGTTGTAGGACGAGTTGTATTTCTCGCTGAGGGTGCCGCGGAACGTGAGGGCTCCGGTAAGCGGCACCTGGTACGTTGCCGACGCGGCGCCTGACCATAGAGGCGCAAACGAAATCCGGTTGTTGAGGCGCTCGGGAGAGAACAAGGTGATCGCCGAGCCATACTCGTTGATGTTCGTGAACGCGTAAGTCGCCCCGCCAGACAGACTCAGCCCCTGCAGCGGAGTCGCCCAATTCAAATTCAATTCGGCACCTTTGGACTCCACCCGGGGAATCGACGTGACCACGAACAGAATGCCGGTATAGGTGTTCAGCTGGAAATCGCGGTATCTCTGGTCGAACAGCGCGGCATCGAGGCGCACGGTGTGGTCCGCCAGCGTGCTCTTGACTCCCAGTTCGTAGGAATCGACGGTCTCTTCGGGGAATGACGTGTCGAGGACCGGTGCCAGCGGATTCGCGGCCGCCGGGTTGGTCACCCGCCCCAGGTTGAATCCGCCCGCCTTGTAGCCGTCGGCAAACGAAAGGTAGGTCATGAGCTCATCGTTGAAGCGATAGGACAACTTGACCGTACCCGATACATTGTTTTCGGTCAGGGATTGAACTTCCGACAGCCTGTTGAAGAACGGATTGAAGACCACCGAACACCCATACCCCAGCAGAAACTGGTATTCGGGGCTGGCAGGGTTGAGCGCACCGACACCTGGCGATGTGAGCAGCGATCCGCAACCGGCGCCCCCATCCGTATCGTTGTAATTCAACGTCGCGACCTTCTTTTCGTGCGTGTAGCGAAAACCGGCGGTCAGATCCAGGGCCGGAGTGAACGAATAGGTTTCGTTACTGAAAAAGGCGAAGCTCTTGGACGTCTGGCGAAATGCATCCGCATAGCCGGCCACCCCGGGAACGAAGGTGGCGCCAGGCAGCTTCCCCGTCAGTTCAGGAATCAATAGAAAATTCGGGGTTCCCACGGCGGCGGAAGACAACCCGCCTATGTACAAGTCAAAGTCCTTGCCGGCCCAGAGCGTCTGGTTGTTGGTCAGAATTTCGCTGGCAAAGAAGCCACCCACCAGCCAGTTGAGCGAGTCTTGCCGGCCCGCCAGGCGTAACTCCTGGCTGAATTGCTTGAAGTCGGTCGCATTGCCCTGGGTGCCAGGCTCATACAGGATATCGATGGAGGTGTAGTCGGTGTCGTTGCCAGCGACAATGGTATTGTCGCGCCACGCGGTAATCGACGTGAGCGTCGCTTCGCCCACTTGCCAGTTGAGCTCGCCGGATACCCCCATGTCCCGGATCCGCTGTGTCCACGGCTGATTCGAGTAAGTCTGGTAGCCGTTCCCCGATGCGATCCCGGTAGCTCCAGGCTGCCCGCCCAGAGCCGGAATCGCAGCAAGCGCATTGACGATCCCCGCGAAGGGGCCCAGGTAGGTGGCTGCGGCGCCGCAGCATGTCTCGTTACGCTTCGCGTAGTCGCCGATGAGCAGGAAATCGACATCGTCGTTGGGTTTGAACAGATATTGCCCGCGGAAGATGTAGACGTTGCGATCGTTGTTCCTGTCATTGGTATTGGGACCGGCGCCGACATCGTTCTCGAGCCAGCCTTCGGTCTTCTGGTACCCGGCGTAGAAGCGCCCGGCCGAAATGGAGCTGAGAGGTCCCGTGACGGAGGCGGAGATCTCGCGATCATTGAAATTACCGACGGACGCCTCCGCCGTGGCGCCAAAAGTCATCGCCGGTCTCTTGGTCATAATGCTGATGACACCGGCGTCATTGTTCTTCCCAAACAATTCGCCCTGCGGCCCTTCGAGCACCTCGATCCGCTCGATCTCGCCCAGATTGCCGAAGCCGACGCCATTGCGCGGCCGATAGACTCCGTCGATTACAATACCAACGGACGATTCCAGTCCCGGGTTGTCACCGACCGTGCCAATACCCCGGATACGCGCGGTCGTGGAGTTTTCGGATGTCGTGGAGGTGACTGTCAGGCCGGGGGTCAACACTGTCAGGTTCTTGATATCCGACACCCCCGAATCCTTGAGTTGCTGCGAGGACAGGGCTATTACGGAAATCGGCACGTCCTGTATGTTTTCCGAGCGCTTCTGCGCGGTTACGATGACCTCCGCGAGACTTGGCGGCACCGCCGCGTCGTCGGCCCAGCTGAAACCCCCGAACAGGGCGCCGGAGGTTGCCACGACCAAGGTCGTGACCCTGCGAGCGGTATATCGGCCGCCGTTATGCCGGCCGAACGCCATACGTCGATTTGTCATAGATCTTCCTTCCGCGAGAGTGAGCCTGTGACTCCGGCACCACACCTCCCGTGCACCCCCTACTTATGGATCGAGCCTACGGAAAGGCCGGTGCCGCTACCGCGCTTCCGGCGACAATCGATTGGCCGGCGACGCCATTGATGAGTTAGTTGAGCGGGGCGCGAAACGCGCTCGGGCGCGGTCGTATATCGACGGTTCGCTGCTTACGAGCTAAGCTCTGTACCCGAGGAATCTCATGGCGCGCGAGCTGGGGGGATACAGCAGTGCGGACAAACACCGCGACGAATCGTAGCGATGTGCTTGCAGGTTGGGTAAAGGCCATTGGACGTACACTCGACGCGGCCGGCTGCGATAGCGCAGCGCTTCTCGCCGAGGCTGGATTCGATCGGGAGTGTCTGGATAGCGCAACGGCACGTTGCCCGCTGACCAATACGGCGCGCCTATGGGAAATCAGCGTAGCGGCGACCGGCGACCCCGCATTCGGCGTCAAAGTCGCGAGCCACATCAAGCATACGACCTTCCACGCCCTGAGCTACGGGTTGTGCGCGAGTTCCACGTTGAAGGAAGCCTTCGAGCGGCTGCAGCGCTACTGCCACGTGGGCAGCTACGCGGTCGAGTACGAATTCTTCAGGTCCGGGACCGATTATCACTGCGTGATCGAAACCACCGCCAAAGTCCCCTTCGAGTCGATCGATGCGCTGGTGGGGGCGCAGCTGCGCATGTGCCGCTCGCTGCTCGGGCGTGACTACTCGCCGCGACTCATTGAGCTACGACGGCCGCGACCGGCCCGGGTCGAGGACTTCGAGCGGATTCTGCGCACCCCGCTGACATTCGGCGCGTCGCAAAACCGTATGGTCTTCGACAGCGACAGCATGGAGTGCCCGCTCGAGGGCGGCAACCCGGAATTGGCGCGGCACTGCGACGCCATCGCACTCCAGTACCTCGCGCGAATCGAGCACGACGACATCCAGGCGCGCGTTCGCGAAGTACTCATGCACCGGCTGGAGAAGATGGAACCTTCCCAGGAAGAAGTCGCCGAGCAACTCCACATGAGCCCCCGGACTCTGCAGCGCAGACTGGGCGACAGCGGAACGACCTACAAGGAGGTACTCGACAAGACACGCCATGCATTGGCGATGGCCTACCTGAGCGCACCTCAACACAGCGTCAGCGACGTGACCTATTTACTCGGGTTCTCGTGCGACAGCAGTTTTACACGGGCTTTTCGCCGCTGGACCGGTCAATCGCCTTCGCATTGGCGTGCGTACGGAAGCAAGCCGATAGTGTGAACCACGTCTGATTTCCTGCAAAACATTCAGCGCTCAACTGCGGACTGGCTTCGCGTCGGCGATGCGGTAACTGCGTATTGGTGACGCATTCCACGACCTTCGTCGGGGTGTTCGGGTAACTTCCGACTTAACTATGTTGCGCCGATTGGGCTATAAACTCCTTCTGGGCATGGCACTGCCGAGTGTCTCGTTCGCCCTTGGCCTGGGCGATATCCACGTCGAATCGGCGCTCCACCAGCCGCTCGCCGCGCAGATCGAGATCGTCGGCGTGACCGCCGAGAATTCCGCCGGATTGAGCGCTGAGATCGCTGACGAGGAGATGTTCCGGCGACACGGACTGGAACGTCCGATGGCCCTTTCCTCCACCGCCCTGACGGTGCGCCAGGACAAACAGGGGCATACCGTTCTCGTCCTGCGCTCGACCGACGCGTTCACCGAGCCGATGGTTACGTTTTTGGTTGACCTGCACTCGCCGAACGGCGGCGAGGTGGTTCGCGAATATACCGTTCTACTGGATCCTGCGGGATTTACCCCGGAGCACAACGCAGTCGAATCCGCGACCGCGCAGCCGTTACCGGAAGCGGCGGCTCAAACACCGACACCCGTCGTCGCCACGACGCCCGAACGCCACCCGACGGCTGAGGTCGTCAAGCCGGTGATCGACACCTACACCGTTGCACCTCGCGATACGCTCGCCCGGATTGCAACTATCGCGGGCGCTCATTCCAGGTTCGATCGCCACAGGATGATGATCGCGATCTTCCGGGCCAACCCGGGCGCTTTCCAGACCAACCTCAACATTCTGCGCAGCGGCGCCAAACTTCATCTTCCCACCGTGGCGGAGTTGTCGAAGATTCCCGCGAATGAAGCGAATCACGAGTTCGCCGCGCAGATGGCGGCCTGGCGTGCGTCGGATCACCGTGTCGCACCCGCTGTTGCCACAGCGCCTGCTGCTACTGCCGCGGCCACCGTTGCCGCTGCGACCACTGCCCCGGTCGCGGCTGCCGCGACGCCCACGATTTCGTCAACTCCGGATTCTCGCGAGGCTGAGACCACGGCTCTCACTCAACGGGTGGCATCACTGGAAAAGGCCCTGGATGAGTTGAAGCAGGACTTGAAGCAACCGCCCGTAATGCAGGTCGCGGCCCCGATTGCGGCCACCGTTGCTCATCCCGTGCCCGCCGAGGCCACGGAGCAATTGCAATCCGATGAAGCTGAGCCAGCACCGGTCTCACGCCGCGGCATCCGGGTCGCTCCGATCGCCGTCTCTCTAGGGCTGGCGCTGGCCGCCGGCATCTGGCTCTACCGTCGACGCCGGACTGATGACGACGATGTCAGCGAGTGGCGAGAGGAGCGGGAATCGCCCCTACGCCGCGATCCCGAGACATCACAGCCGTTCCAAAAAATCGACATGAGCGCCTCGTACCTCGTCGAAGAAGCAAAGCACGACTTGGAGCATGCGAGCGCGAGCACCGGCGAGACGCAAAGTATCCCCACGCCGGCAACCCACGGGGACGACACCACGACCAACGACGAGTCCACAGCAAAGTTGCCCGCACCGCGCGTTCTGGATGTAGAGACGACCGCGATCCTGGCGCTGCAGGCCCAAGCAGACGACGATACCGCCGCGCGCGAGTTCGCCTTCTTCAATCCGGAAAGCGCCCACGACACCACGCATGTGACCCTGGCCAGCGGACTCGATGAGCCGCCGAAGCCGTCCGTCGAGCGCCGTAAGAGCCCGGCCGAGGTACTGCGTCAGGCTATCGAACGCGAGCCCGATCGAAACGATCTGCGCTTGAAGTTGCTCGAGTTGTACTACCAGTCGGCCGCACAAAACCGCCGGGCCTTCCTGGAGGCCGTGCGTCAGCTGGCCAAGAATGAGAAGTTCGCGTCCCCGCATGACTGGGCCCAGATCGAAGACATGGGCCGCGCAATCGCGCCGGATGACGACCTGTTCTCCAACGGCAGAGACGACAAGAAAGCCGTTGCCTAGGAGCCTGGAGACAGCCGACCCTCAAGCAAATTCATCCGCCGGTATCTCCAGGATCACGACCTGGCGACGGCGGCCGAAATCTCCCAACGCCGTCTCGAGGGCTTCCCGCGAGGTGATCGTCCGGTGGGTATACCCATAGGCGCGGGCGATGTCGGCGAAGTCCGGCGGCCGCACGTCGACACCCTCAGTCTCGATTCCAACCGCAATCATAGATGTGCGGATCTCTCCATAGCCGTGGTTGTTCCAGATGATCACGGCGGTCCAGGCTTTGACGTCGCCCAGTACGGCAAGTTCACTCATGGAAAACTGCAGACCGCCGTCTCCAACCAGGCATACCACGGGTCGATCCGGTGCGGCCAGGCCCGCGCCCGTAGACGCGGGAAGCGCGTAGCCGAGCGTGCCGTATCCCGTCGCGGAGTTAAACCAAGAGCCGGGGTGTCGAGCGTTGAATCCGAGGTTGCCCCCGTAGACGAGTTGGGTTGAGTCACCAACCATCAACGCCTCAGGCAACGTGTCGCGGATGAGATCGAGCATGTCAATGTGCTGTCGCAGCGACGGTGAGAATTTGCTGACCGCCTCGAGAGCAGCACTGCGTCCGGCGGCGGCTCGTGCAGCTCCCTCCCCGGCAAGGTTCGGCCCGAGATCGGCAGCTGCCAGCAAATCCAACGTAGCCTTTGCCTCGCCGTGCAAACCAACGACGGGGGTCGCACCTCGAGTAAGCTGCTCCGCGTCAATATCGATACGAATCAGTTGCGGCGGATTGGGAAAGTCAGCTTTCAAGTTGATGGAATAATCCGTCGGACCAAACTCGGTGCCTACGGCAAGTACAACGTCACCCGCGGCGACCAACGCTCGAACCGGCGCGAGCATGGGACTCATGGGCACCGCGAGCGGATGTCCGGGAGGCAGCAGTCCGCGTGCATTGGCGGTCATGACAACCGGCGCATCGAGACGCTCGGCCAGGGTCCGAAGCTCGGTGGCCGCCCGAACCGCGCCACCGCCCGCAAGAATGACCGGCCGCCGCGCCGTACGCAGGAGGGCAGCGGCCGACTCAACAAGCGACGCCGCAGGCAGCGGCGTTACCGCCACAGGCTGCGGCAACGGCAATTCGCTCGCATCGGCCGCGAGCACATCGAGCGGTACCTCAATGTAAACCGGCCGGGGGCGACTCGATGCAAACTTCGCAAACGCCTGTTCCAGCGCCAGCGGCAGTTCAGCCGGGCTCTCGATACAAAAACTCAGCGCAGCCACGCCGCTCGCCACAGCCCGTTGATTCTGCAACTCGTGCAGGAAGCCGCCACCGCCGCCATTCTCGCCGAGCCGATTCTGACTCGAAATCACCAGCAGCGGGACGGAGTCGCCATAAGCCTGTCCCATCGCCGTCACAATGTTGGTAAGGCCGGGGCCGGTGATGGTAAAGCAAACCCCCGGCCGGCCACTCACCCGGGCATAGCCGTCCGCCATGAACCCGAGACCCTGCTCGTGCCGACCGCTGATGTGCCGGATCGGCCCCTTCGCCAGACCTCGATACAGTTCCAGGTTGTGCACCCCCGGAATGCCGAAAACGTGCCGGACTCCTTGGGAGGCCAACGCCTCGATGAGGTACTCACCCACTTTCTTCATGTTTACACCTGTCCGTCCCGGCGCCGAAGGTAGTCATACCGCATGAGCCACTCGAGCCTCCTGCGCGGCCCGCGACCAATCCAACGGCTCGATTCGGGGTAGCATCCAGAGCCAGCCGACGAGGCCCAGTACGTTGAGCGCGCCGGCGAGCACGAACGCGCTCGAGAAACGGCCGGTTGCGTCCAATAGAATTCCGGTCAACAGCGGCGCGACCATTCCCGCGAGATTTCCGCAGGCGTTCTGTACACCAACCCAACGCCCCGTCGCGTTGGGCCCGGCAATGATCTGCGGGATTGCATACACCCCTGGCGACATGATCCCGACTCCGAGCTCGAACAGGCACAGGCAGGCTATGCATCCCGGCAGTGGCAACACCATCATGCCGATCATCGCGCCGATGGATGCAGTGTGCGCGAACGCCATCAGGGACTTATAGAAGATACTCGGCGAGCGCCCCTTGCGTGTCCAGGCGGCCACCACCCACCCTGCCACGAGTGCGCTGATGGCGTTGATGAGATAGGCGCTACCCGCCACGGCTGCCATCCCGCTCATGGAAAACCCGCGCTCCTTCACGAGGTAATCGGGCAGCCATGCGAGGATGAAATAGAAGTTGTAGTTGCTGGCGAAGAGGCCGAGCGATGCGCCCCATAGCCCGCGCTGTTTGAGAATGAGGCTGAAGCTGGGCGTCGCCGCCGCGGACTTGGCGCCTGCCGGCTGTGCTGCCGGTTGCAGCCGCAGACGCCAGAGCGGCCACACGCAAAGCAACGATAACGCCCCGAATCCAACAAACACCGCGCGCCAGCCGTAGATTGGCATCAGCAGGCCGCCCAACACCGTGCCGATCGCGGGACCGACCAGGTAGCTGAATCCCAGCACGCCGTTGGCCATATCGAGCTGCGGCAGCCGCAGCCGCGCGGCGAACAGCTGCGAGGCGCAGGGAAACCCGACGCTCTCTCCTACGCCGAGCAGCAGGCGCAACAGCAGAAGAGACCAGAAGCCGGTGGCGAAGCCGGTAAGCAAAGTCGCGACAGACCAGATGACCAGGCCCGCGGCGAGAACTCGATTCGCGCCGTAACGCTCGCCCAGCCACCCCGCCGGCACCATCGCGGCGACATAGCTGTAGTAGAAAACCGAGAGGAGCATCCCGAGCTGGGTAGCCGACAGCCCCAGCTCGCTGTGTATGAGCGGTACGGCGGTTGCCAGGTTACCGCGATCGATGTAGTTGACCAGTAGGGCTACGCAGATCCACAGCACCACTTGCACGGGGCCCGTTGGAGCACGCACGCCACGTCCATCCGCCGTCATCGGACCTCCGGATAACTCACCCCTCATGAATCATAATACCGCCCGGATCAGCCGCCCTGCTATATTTGCTGTCCGCCAGCGGCGCACTGATGGGGGCGAATGTGAACCGATTCGAGCAAGCTGTGTACGACTGCATGAAGCCCACCGCGAGGCTTCTGGAACGAACGACAGACCCGCTACACCGGGCCATTCTGCTGAACTTCTGGCGGCACGTGCACCTGGAAGGAGCGGGAGAGTACGAGAAGATCCTGGCACCTGACATGATCGTGGATCACCCCGTGTACCGGGTAACCTGGGGCGCGAATCCCGCCGTCATCGAGGGAAAACAGGGCGTACTCGCGTTTTACAACAGCGTCGGCGAAGCGGTGCTCTGGCACTCCGATGACCGCCTCGCCGTCGGCGACTGGGGAGTCTGCGACGAAATCACTTTCCATCAGCTCGCCATGGGCGCGGACCTCAGGCACATCGGCTATGAGGTCGATCACGCGGACAGGCTCTATCACGTCCACAGCCGCCAGGCATTCATCTGGCCGTACGATAATCGAGCCCGTCTGGCCGGCGAGCACCTCTACGAGGATAAGACCAGCCTGAAAATCGAAGAGGTCGACCGCGCGGAAGCCATTACGCCTGCGCGGGTACGCGAGATTCACCGCGAACAGCTCGGCAAGCTCGAAAAGGAGCGCGGACCCAACTTCTGGGTGTTAGGTCGATAGTGCATTTTCTCCGGGCTGTTGTTCTCAACGCGACATTCCTGACATCGACGGCGCTCGCGGCCGAATTCCCGGGCTGGGCCTATCCGCCCTGCCCTGCCGCCGCGGCCTCGGGCAACTCGGAAACCGCCGCCCAAGCGCTGAGCGTGGCCGGGTCCGGAATTCACTTCACGAGGACGGAACTGCGCGACCGGACCAGCGCGCCGGATTGGTTTCCGCGGGAGCACGGGCCGTTGCCTCCCGTGGTCGCCGGAAATCACCTGCCGAATAAACTCGCGTGCGGGTTTTGCCACTTGCCGGACGGCAACGGCAGGCCTGAAAACGCCAAGCTCGCGGGTTTGTCGCCGTCCTACATCATTGCGCAGGTAAAGGCGTTTCACGCTCTGGAGCGCCGCTCGGCCCAACCGGACTGGCTCCCCGCCACTTTGATGGTCAACTCGACAGCGGAACTCACCGAGGCAGAGCTGGCCGCCGCGGCCGACTATTTCTCGCAACAGCAGGTGCGGTCGTTCGTCCACGTAGTCGAGAGCGACAGGGTGCCTGAGCACACCGCCGCCTGCTACATTTTCAAACCAGCGCACAAAGGTCGAGTGTCATTGGGCTCGGCCATCGTCGAGATGCCAATAGACATCGAGCGCTTCGAGCGCAGAGATCCTCACACCACCTACGTCGCGTACGTTCCGCAGGGAAGCATCGAGCGCGGCCGCCAGTTGGCACGCACCGGCGCTCACGACCGCACTCAACCTTGTGCGCTCTGCCATGGCCCGGATCTCAGGGGCGGCCCACAACTGCCGGGGCCGCCTTTGGCAGGTCGCTTCGCGAGCTACCTGTTTCGCCAGTTATACGGTTTTCAATCCGGCGCCCGCGGCGGCGAGGTTGCGCAGCCGATGCGCGCCGTCGTAGCCCGACTCACACAGAAAGACATGATTGATCTGGCCGCCTACGCGGCTTCCCTGGATCCGTGAGAGCGCCCACTCACACGGTCACCACGATCTTACCAATATGTTGATTCAACTCCATGTAACGATGCGCCGCCGCGATCTGCGCCAGCGGAAACGTACGCGCTATGACGGGCTTCAGATGGCCGGACGCCAGTCCCTGCAGGATCAGTTGGCGGTTGCGCGCGAAACGCTCCGGGTGATTCCAGATGGAGGAAGATACCCAACCTCTGAGGCTCAAACTCTTGAGCGCTGCGGGCCAGTGCGGAAAGGGCGTCGGCTGACCACTCAGGCCCCCATAGATAAAGATGATTCCTTCCTCGGCCGCGGCCTGGGCTAGCTTTTCCACCTCGGGACCCCCCACCGGGTCGAAAATGACACGGGCGCCTTTCCCGCCCGTGATGCGCTGAACCTCGGCCACCAGATCCGTCTCTTCCGTGGCGATTACGTGTTTCGCGCCCTGCTGCTCGAGTGCCGCCGCCTTCGCGCCTGTGCGCGTAGTGGCGATCGAAACCGCCCCAGCCCAGTTTGCCAATTGGATCGCCGCGACACCGACACTGCTGGAGGCAGCGCGGATGATGACGTAATCACCCACTCCCGCATGCGCAACATCGATGATCGCGAGCGCCGTAAAATATTGCATCCATATGGAAGCGGCCTCGACAGCACCGAGACCGGCAGGCGGCGTGAGCAGACTACGCGCCGGGACAATGGCCCGCTCGCCGTAAATGCCGTACTCGCCCAGGCGAAAGTTCGGCAACACGCAGACACGCTCGCCCGGTGCAAAGCCCTGCACCCCTGCGCCGACTGCCTCTATGACGCCCACTCCCTCATACCCGATCAGTGTCGGAAACTTCGGCTGCACCGGGTAGGCGCCCGCGCGAAACAGCGCCTCGGAGCGATTCAGGCCGATGGCTTCGATGGCCAGGCGAACCTCGCCCGGTCCGGGCTCGCCGACGTCGATGTCTTCGATCCGTAGCTCCTCCGGCCCCCCGTGTTGATACACCCGGACGACTTTACTCATGGCTGGACACCCGTTATCGAATCAGGGGATACATGTTAGCCTACCGCAATGAAAACGTACCCCTTGCCCGCTCCCTGCTCGCCGGCAGCGTGCCACCGCAATCGCCTGGTGGTCGCGATCACCCGCCGGGTTGCATCGATTTGCCTCGTGGCGCTGGCTTACTGCACGGGAACCGTCACGTCAGCCGCTCCGGCGGCGCCGAATATTCCAACACAGCAGCAGCAATATCGCCTGACTCGAATGGAGAAGCAGGGGTATAAGTTGGAGCGTAAGGACGCGTCCGTCCGTGCCCCAGGCGCCCATGAGGTTCTGATTCGCGTTCGCGCCGTGTCTTTGAATCGCCGTGACGTGTTGCTCATGAAGGGCCAGTATCCGATCGCCCCACGCGAGAGCCTGGTGCCTCTCTCCGACGGTGCAGGCGAAATTGCTGCGATCGGTCCCGGCGTAACCCGCTTTCATGTTGGCGATAGGGTTGTGGCCATCTTCTTCCAACGCTGGTTGCGGGGCCCCCAACCGGCGGACGTCGCTACCTCCGCACTCGGTGGCGATATCGATGGAATGCTCACGCAGTATGCGACTTTGAGCGAAGAAGGCGTGGTCGCACTGCCTAAGAACCTGTCATTCGAGGAAGGCGCTACGCTCCCCTGCGCGGCGGTAACCGCCTGGAACGGCCTGGTGACTCGCGGACGAATGCAGCCCGGGGACTATGTGCTTCTCGAAGGCACGGGCGGGGTGTCGATGTTCGGCCTGCAGTTCGCAACACTGATGGGAGCGAAACCCATCATCACCAGCTCGAGCGACACCAAGCTCGCACGGGCCAAGGGGCTCGGCGCCTTCGGTACCATCAATTACAAGACCACCGCGGATTGGGAAAAGGCTGTGCTGACGCTCACCGGAAACCTCGGCGTCCAGGAAATCCTGGAGGTCGGTGGCAAGGACACCCTCTCCCACGCACTCGCGAGCGTGGCTCCCGGCGGCCATATCGCACTGATCGGCGGCCTCGGAGGATTCGGCGGTGATATACCGGCCCTCTCGCTAATGGTGCGTAACGTTACCGTCAGTGGCATCTATGTAGGCTCGCGCGAGAACTTCGAGGCGATGAACACCTTCATTGCAAAAACTCACTTCAAGCCCGTCATCGACCAGGTCTTCGAATTCAAAGATGCCCAGGCGGCGTACGACTTGATGGAGTCGGACAGGTTCTCCGGAAAGATTGTTATCCGACTGTAATGAGTTGACGGCATGAGAATCGAACCCACGGACCCCGAATCAGACAGCGCGCAGGCTTTGATCGCGATGTCTGACACGTACATGACCGCTCTTTATCCGGCGGAGAGCAATCACCTGGAAAGTGCCAAGGCATTGAAGGCTCCCAATGTCCTGTTCCTCGGCTGTTTCCTGCACGACCAGTTGGTCGGATGCGGGGCGGTCAAGATCTTGTCGGACGATGGCCGGTACGGCGAGCTGAAGCGCGTTTTTGTCCTGGAGGGCCACCGCGGTAAAGGCTATTCGAAGGCCATCATGGAGAAGCTCGAGGGCCATTTGAAGAACAACGGCATTGCGCTGGCGCGACTGGAAACCGGAATCAGGCAGCCCGAGGCTCTCGGGCTCTACAAGCGACTCGGATATGTCGAGCGAGCGCCGTTTGGTGCGTACGTTGAGGACCCTCTGAGTCTGTTCATGGAAAAGCGCCTCGACATCACATCATAGTGGCATGAGCGCAGGCCCCTCTGATTCCCCTCCCCGCCTCACACTCGATCCCATCGGGTATTTGCGGAGCTCCCTGGCAACGAAGGTGGAAGCCGCCCGGCAACCGCGGGCCGCGGTGGGCACGGCGGCTCGAATCGAGTTGCTGCCGGGTCGCAACTTCGAGCACGCGCTGGAGGACCTCGAGCGCTGGGAGTTGATCTGGGTCATCTTCTGGTTTCATCTGAATCGGGGCTGGCGTCCCAAGGTGCTCCCGCCTCGAAGCACGACGGGCCGTAAGGGAGTATTCGCGACTCGATCACCGCACCGTCCGAACCCGCTCGGCATGTCCGTCGTACGCCTGGAGCGTATCGACGGCTTAGTCCTCCACATCCGGGACACCGATATGCTCGACGGCACGCCGGTGCTCGACCTCAAACCTTATGTCGCTTACACCGATGCGCATCCGGGTGCTGGAACCGGCTGGTTAGAAGATGCGGCGCGCGCGGGCACGTCTTCGCAACCTGCCGACCCTGTGAGCGCATACGCGGTGCACTTTGAGGCGCTTGCCACTGAACAGGCAGCGTGGATCGAAGCTCGCACGGGACTCGCAATCCGAGAGCGTATCCAGTCCACACTCGCCCTCGGCCCCACATCCCATCCCTACCGTCGCATTCGCCGCGACGGCGACTGGATGCAGTTGTCCGTCAAAGAATGGCGCGTACGATTCATCGCCGTTGGGCGCGACGTCCGTGTCATCGAGATCAACTCGGGATATCGCGACTCACAGCTGGCCGCCGGCGAAGACGACGAATCCCACCGCCTGCATCGTGAATTCCTCGCAGTATGGCCACGCGAACGGAAGGTCGTGGTGTAATGTTCCTGGATCGGACAACTCAAAAAAGGGGGAGCGAATGTCCAAAGTCACGCTGGGCCTGCTCGGAGCAGGATTACTGAGCGTCTGTGCATCGGTGGCCGCGGGCGCGACGAATCCTTCAGGCGCGACGAACCCTTCCGGGGACGCCAGGACGATCCTCGGTGAGTTGCTCTCTATCGATACCACTTACGAGAAGGGCACCGCGGGGGCGGTCGATGCCCTGCGTACCCGCTTCCTGGCCGCGGGGTTTCCCGCCGCGAACCTCGTTGTGGTGGCCAATCCCGCCAACCCAACGCAGTCAAACCTGATTGTCACACTTAAAGGACATGGAAAGGGGAAGCCGCTGCTCTACCTCTGCCATCTCGACGTGGTGGCGGCAAAACCCGAGGACTGGAGCGTTCCGCCATTCGCGCTGACCGAAAAGGACGGCTGGATCTACGGTCGTGGCAGCCTGGACATGAAGGGCGAGGACGCCAACGTCGCCGCGGCGCTGCTGCGGCTGAAGCGAGAAGCGTACGTGCCTGCCCGCGACATCATCGTGGCTTTCACGGCCGATGAAGAGGCGGGCGGCAACGAAGGGGTGGGTTGGCTGGTTCACACCCATCGCGATCTGATCGATGCGGGACTGGTCCTGAATCCGGACTCCGGGACCGGGGCGTTTCGCGGCGGCCGGCGGGCCTTCTATGGTGTGCAGACCAGCGAAAAATCGTATGTCACGTTCGCGGCCGAGGCGACCAACAAAGGCGGCCACAGTTCCGAGCCGCGCCCCGACAACGCCATCTATGCACTGACGGCCGGATTGGATCGGTTGGCCGTCTACAAATTCCCGATCCGGCTGACCGACACGGTGCGTGCATTTTATGCGCGCAAGGCGCAGTTCGAGTCGGGTACCCGACAGGCTGACATGCGTGCCGTCGGCACCGGGGATGCGACTGCCGCCGAGCGCCTGGCATCCGATCCAACAGACAATGCGCAGGTGCGGACGACTTGCGTCGCGACCATGCTGGAAGCGGGCCATGCCGAAAATGCTCTACCGCAGCGAGCGCGGGCCACCATTCAGTGCCGGATGTTGCCTGAAGACACCCAGGAGCAAACCAAGGCCGCGTTGGAGCGAGTGCTCGCCGACCCCGCGCTGAAACTAACCATCACCCGGGCCGCGAGCCCGAGTCCGGAATCGCCGCCGAGCGCCGCGATCATGGCGGTCTACGAGCGGGTGGTGCACTCGATGTGGCCGGGCCTGACGGTGATGCCGAGCATGGATGCCGGCGCGTCGGATTCGAAGTACACCCGCGCGGCCGGCATGCCGAGCTACGGCGCCGCCTCGAACTTCTTCGACCTCGAAGACATGCGCGCGCACGGCCAGGATGAGCGGATCAAAGCCACTCTCTTCGCGGAGGGCGGGGAATTCACCTACCGCTTGATGAAAGCTTTCAGCGCCGCCGGTGCGCCGTGATCCGCCTGTGTCAGGCCGCCACCGCCGTGCCCGGCCGCATCAACCTCCATGCCACTGCGAGGCACGCCGCAGTGGCGGCGGAGAACACAATGGGGGCCCAGAAAAGAAACTTCCATTCCAACAGCGCCCCGCACACGGCCTCCAGGCATAACACGGCCACGATCGGCCGCAATTTCCCGGGAAACTGGCTCGACAAACCGGCGAGCTGCCAGAAAATCACGGCATGCGCGGCCGCGTACGCGCCCAACAGCCAGCCGAAGCCGACATAAAACTCGTAGTAAGTGCGCTCGAACCCCATGGCAGGGAAGCGATAGGACTTCATTGCCGTGACGACCGCGACACCCGTCGGGGTGTGCACGGGGGTCCAGGGACTCCCCAACGTATGGCCCACCGTCAGCAGCAGGGTGATGACGGCGGCGCTGCGCAGAAAGAGCTTGGCATTCACGTTGCACCTACATGCGTAAGTTAAAACTTACAGTAAGCATAGGCTAACATTAAGGCCAGCGTCAACGCTAGCCACGCCGCCCGGACTCAACGCGCGGGGGCGACAGCTCCCGGATGCGGCAGGCTCGCGATCTGGCTGGCTGTCACTTTGTCCTTGTACTTGTTGCCAAAGTGACCGCGGACGTAATTGACCACTTCAGCGATTTGCTCGTCGCTCAGATACGCCGCCGCGAAGGCGTCCATCTCTCCGTCGACCGGTACTCCGAACGGCGGCATGCCGTTACGGCCGCCCACTACAGTCAGCGCGACATACTGCCAGGATGCCAGCGCGGGATCGCCCGCGAGCTTCGGATAATGACCCGCGCCGCTGGCACCCGCCCCTTGCGGCATGTGGCAACCCTGGCAAACGTGTCCGTAAACTTCCGCGCCCTTGGCAGAGTCGACCGCGGCTTTCGGTGAGAATGCCGCGTCAGCGGCGCAAGCGATAGCGGCCGCAAAGGCAAGCACCAGTGGGACCAGCCACCTCATGCCTTGCTCCCCTGCGCCACCGCTAGCTTATGCACCCGCTCGATCGCATCCAGTGCCGAGGTGACCGCGCCCTCCTGCCAACCGCCTATGAAGGATGCGTGCTCACCGGCGAGCGCAATGCGTCCGTCAATCCGACACAGGTCATCGTAGTGTTTGGCACGCGTATCCGTGGTCCACAGTCCGAAGCAGCCCATGGTAAAGGGCGAACGATGCCAGGCCATGGCGACGCCGTTTTCGAATTCCCTGGGGTATTGCGGGTGAATCTGACTTCCATACTCCACGGCTTTCATCACACGGTCCTGCGGAGCCATTGCCGTGAATTCCATCGCATTGCGGCCCCAGATGTAGGCCCCCAGCAGTA
>DATBCZ010000146.1:0-10569 GCA_036270175.1 Steroidobacteraceae bacterium
AGTTGTGCAGGGCCGTTGCGTTCGGTGTAGTCAGTATCAGCGTCTTGCCCCGCAGTGAGGGGGTCGTGGCAAGCGCCTGCAAGAGTGCCAGCGGATTGGGGACGTGTTCGATGAGCTCGCCGGCGACGACCACATCCGGCACTACGGCGTGCCTGTTTAGGAAATCTTCCAGATCATGCACGTCGCCGTGGTGGATGATCGAACGCTCGCCGGTACGCAATCCCTGCTCCGGAACCACACTGGAATTGTCCACTCCAACCACAGTGGTAGCGACTTTTGCGAGCTCTTCGTGTAGCCAAGTACCTTTGCCGCGCTTGCTTGCGAACGCGGTTTCGTCCATTGCTCCCAGATCGAGGACGGTCTTCCCCGTGCACAGGCTCTGAATGTACGAGATCCGGTCGACTGGCCGGGCGATCGTGAGTTTCGCCAGCGGAGTATAACGAACGTGGCCATGGGAGTCGGTTGGCGCTGCGGCTTCAGGCGTTGGCCTGGCGGCCGTCGCCCGGGGCTTGCGTGCGCCCGATCCGATACGACACGGTACGGTGTGCCATGAAGCTGACAGGTATGTTTATAGTTGCCAGTAGCAACGTTGCCGCGACGTACCAGAGATGAAACACCTCCACCAGCAGCATGAGTGCGAGGGTATTGATCGTCAGAAGCACGACGTTTACGAACATGTAACGCGCCATCGAGGCTCGTTCGACATTGCTCGCTGCGAAAGTGAAGCGACCGTTGAGAAGGTACCCAAGCGCGTTGGTCACGAAAAAGGCCCCGATGTAGCCGACGACATAGTGGAATCCGCCCAGCTCGCACAGCGCGAGCAGTGTCGCCATGCCGGTTGCGTAGCAGAGAGCTCCCACCACGCAGAACCGTGCGAGCTGCGCCACGTGTGCCTTCAAGTCGTTGCGCATCCGGGCCATTGCTACTCGATTCCCAGCTTTTTGACCCGGTAGCGCAGCGCCCGAAAGCTCATGCCCAACAGCTTCGCCGCGGCCGTCTTATTGTACCGTGTCTTCTCCAGCGCCTTGATGATGGCATCGCGCTCGATATCCTCGAGCTTGTCACCCAAAGCGCCGCTCTCCGAAGCGTTGACGGGCGGCTGTGTCTGGGCTTCCACGCTCGCCGTGCGGGCCGCGCCGCGCAATTTGATGTGATCGGTGCTAATCACGCCATCCGTGCACAACGTAAGCGCGCGCTCGAGCACATTCTCGAGCTCGCGCACGTTGCCGGGAAAGGGGTAGGCCTGGAGCGTCTCGATCGCGTCGGCCGCGAGCTGTGGTGCTTCTGTGTTGGACCGCCGGCCCAGCCGCTGCAAGATTGTCTCGGCGATTTCGGCGATGTCATCCGTTCGCTCGCGTAGCGCGGGCACGCGCAGCTCAATGACGTTGATGCGATAGAAAAGGTCTTCGCGAAACAAGCCCTGGCCGACGAGCTCGCCCAGGTTCTTGTGTGTGGCGGACAGAATGCGGACATCGATGGTCTCCTCGCGAGACTCACCGACGGGCCTGACCGTCTTTTCCTGGACCACCCGCAGCAGTTTTACCTGCATATGCAACGGCAGATCCGCCACCTCGTCGAGGAACAGGGTGCCACCCTCGGCGCTCTGCACGAGTCCCTTCTTATCGGTCACGGCACCCGTGAAGCTGCCGCGTTTGTGTCCGAATAGCTCGCTCTCCATGAGCTCGGTCGGGATGGCGCCGCAGTTCACCGCGACGAACGGACCTTCGCTGCGGGCGCCGCTGTCGTGAATGAGACGGGCGACCAACTCCTTGCCGGTACCGGATTCACCGTAGATGTGCACGGGCGCCTGGCTGCGGGCGACGCGCGCGATCATCTCTCGTAACTGCTCCATAATCTCGGAGTGCCCGAGGAGGCGTGGGCCTCGGAAGGTGACACTCGTGCGGTCGGTGTTGCGAGCGCCGAGTCGGATGGCACTGCCAACCAACTTGCGGAGCACGCCCAGATCCAGCGGCTTCGAGACAAAATCGAACGCGCCTAACTTGAGTGCACGCACGGCGGACTCGACGTTGCCGTGCGCCGTGATGACGGCCACCGGCAGGTCGGCGCGGTTTTGCTGAATCCAGGCGACGAGATCGAGGCCGTCGCCGTCGGGCAGACGCATGTCGGTGAGGCAAAGGTCGAATTTCTCCGCTTTCAGCAAACGCCGCGCGGAGGTCACATCGGCGGCTGTACGGGCCTCCAGGTTCATGCGGCTCAGCGTGAGGCTGACGAGTTCGAGCAAGTCGGGCTCGTCGTCCACTATCAGCACTGTGGGCTTATCCACCCCGCTGCTTCTGCTCTCGCCGCTCGCGATCATGAACTCCAGGCCTCCCACCGCCGTGGGTCTGCGAACACCAAACGGAACACGCTACCTCCGCCCGTCCGCGATTCGTAAAGGAGCGTAGCGCCATTGGTCTGCGCGAGCTCCCGGGCGAGGAAGAGACCGAGGCCGGTGCCGCGTCCGCCGCTGAAGAACGGCTCGAAGATACGCTCCGCGTGCTCCGTCGCGACACCGGGCCCGCGGTCCATGACTTCCAGGAACGGACGTGCGGTAGTGCTCATTCGGCCGTATCGTATCTCGACCACCTGGTCGGGGCTCTCCCGGACTCCGTGTTTGAGCGCATTCTCACAAAGATTCCACACGATCTGGCGCAACTGGCTCGCATCGGCACGAACTTCGATGCTCTCGGCCGTGCCGCTCGCCCGCAATCGCTGGCGCGGCCACTGCATGGTCTCGCAGAATTCTTCGTGAAATTCCTCGCACCAGGCCTGCAGCGACAGGCGCTCGACACGGGCCTCTTCCCGCTTCGAGAGGCGCAGCACGTTGTTGATTATCGTGCTCACCCGGTCGGCGTTCGTACGGATAATCTCGGTGAGACGCCGGTCCTCGGCCGACACGTTCGGCGATTCTGCGAGGAGCTGTCCGGCGTGGCTCATGGCACCCACGGGATTTCTGATCTCGTGGGCGATACTCGCGCTCAGCCGGCCGAGGGCCGCGAGTTTGGACTGCTGAACTTTCTCGGCGAGCACGCTCGTGTCTTCCAGGAATACCAGCACGGGTGCGGGACTGGCGCCGCCCAGGGGCGCGAAGTGCGCGCGCACGAGGTACCCGCCGTCGGCTGAAACGAACGTCGGGTCGGGTCCGGGGAACACGCCGGTGTTGCCCTCTTCCTGCCGCCACGTCTCCAGAAGATAGAACAATTGTGGCGAGGCCTCGCCAATCAGCGCGTCGGGGTAAGCCTTGCCATCACCGAGGATCTGTGCGGCCGATTCATTGATGAGACGGATCCGGTCCTGCGAATCGACGACCAGGATGCTCTCGCGCAGGTGCTGCACGATGTATTGCGACAGTTGCGCGAGGTTCGCGAGGTCCACCTCCTGACGCCGCACCAGCGCTTCACTCTCGCGCAGCCGGTTCGCCACTGGCCAAAGCGAAAGAGAGATTCCGAACAGCACGACGCCGAGCACGCCCGCGGCCGTGTAGTCCGTGCTCGGCGTGTTATCCGCCAGGGCGACGAACACCTGTTGCACGAGTACCCCGAGCGCCGCGAGGGCGGCGATCAGAAAGGCGTCCCGATGATCCGCCAGGACTGCCAGCGCCGCGACCGGCAATACGAGGAGGATGCCCAGGCCGCTGGCCACGCCTCCGCTAGCATAAAGGATGAGCGCGATCGCCGCGGAATCCACGCCCGCGTTGATGATTGCCACGATGCGCAGAGTGGCCCAGTGCAGTCGCCGGGCGACGACCAGGAGCAACGCCGCACTGAAATAGGCGATACAGGCGGAGAGGAATAAAGAAGGGCGCGCCGCCGCCGGCGCCCATTGTGGTCCCGCAAACCACAGCACTGAGACGAGCACGAGCGGAACCAGCATCCGGTACAGGTTCAAAAGGCCGATGACCCGCCACGCGAGATCGCTAGGAGGTGAAGACGATGGCGAGGTACTGGCCGGCATTCGCAAAGCATGGCACATCGCGCACAATGCTGGTCACGCACCGCGAATTTCGGGACAATGCTCGCTTTGCGCGTACGGCGGTGACGATGAATCTGCACGAGTATCAGGCGAAGGACATCTTCCGCAGCTACGGCATCGCGGTTCCCGCGGGACGCGTAGCGGCGAACGCCAACGAGGCCGCCGCGGCCGCCGAGGCTATCGGCGGTTCGGTGTGGGTGGTCAAAGCACAGGTGCATGCTGGTGGCCGCGGTAAAGCGGGCGGCGTGAAAGTCGTGCGGGACGTGGCTGCCGTGCGTTCTGCCACGGAGCACATGATCGGCACACGCCTGGTCACGAAGCAGACTGCGGAGGACGGCCTGCCCGTCGAGCGCGTCTACGTCGAATCAGGCTCCGAGATCGAACGCGAGGTCTATCTCTCTTTGACGCTGAATCGGGAGCGCGGACGCATCGCGCTGATCGCGTCTGCGGCGGGCGGTATGGACATCGAAGAAGTCGCAGCCAAGACGCCCGAGAAAATCCTCACGGTCAACATTCACCCGGCCGCTGGCCTGCAACCCTACCAGGCGCGCCAGATCGCGTTCGGCCTGGGTTTCAAGGGCACGCAGATCGCGGAGTTCACCTCGATCGCGACGGCTCTCTACAAGTTGTACATTGAGAAAGACGCCAGCCTGGTTGAGATCAATCCGCTCATCGTGACGAAGGCGGGTGCTCTAGTCGCGCTCGACGCGAAGATCAATATCGACGCGAACGCGGTCTTCCGTCATCCGGATCTCGCGAAGCTGCGTGACCCGAGCCAGGAAGATCCGATGGAGCGTCGCGCTAGCGAGCACGACCTGAACTATGTTTCCCTGGACGGGGACATCGCCTGCATGGTGAACGGCGCGGGCCTCGCCATGGCGACCATGGATCTCATCAAGCTCCACGGTGGCCACCCGGCAAATTTCCTCGACGTCGGCGGCGGCGCCACGAGCGAGCGTGTGACGGCGGCGTTCCAGCTCATCCTCTCCAATCCGAAGGTGAGAGCCGTTCTGGTCAATATCTTCGGTGGCATCGTCCGTTGCGACCTCATCGCCGACGGCGTAATCAACGCCGTTAAGAATGTCGGAGTGAAGGTCCCTGTAGTCGTACGCCTAGAGGGTACGAACGCGGACAAGGCGCGGGAAATGCTCGCACAAAGCGGCCTCGCCATCACCCCGGCCTCCGATCTGACAGACGCCGCGCGCAAGGTTGTCGCGCTGGCTAAGGGCTAAAGCAGCGCCACCGGCCGCTGCAGCTCTCAACGAGGTAAAGAATGAGTATTCTGGTCAATAAGAACACCCGCGTCATTTGCCAGGGCTTCACTGGCAAGCAGGGCACTTTTCACTCTGAACAAGCGCTCGCTTACGGCACGAAGCTCGTCGGAGGCGTTACGCCCGGACGTGGCGGCCAGACGCACCTGGGTCTGCCCGTATTCGACACCGTGCAGGACGCCGTTCGGGAAACCGGGGCGACTGCGAGCATGATCTACGTGCCCGCCGCGGGTGCTGCCGACTCCATTCTCGAAGCAGCCGACGCGGGCGTCGAACTCGTGGTGTGCATCACTGAAGGTGTGCCCGTGAACGACATGGTTCGTGTGAAGTCGGTGCTTGCGGGCTCGGCAACACGACTGGTCGGGCCGAACTGTCCCGGCGTCATTACTCCTGAAGAATGCAAGATCGGCATCATGCCGGGGTTCATTCACAAGAAGGGCGCCGTCGGTATCGTGTCTCGTTCCGGCACGCTGACGTACGAAGCCGTTTTCCAGACGACCAACATCGGCCTCGGACAGAGCACGTGCGTCGGCATCGGCGGCGATCCCGTGCGCGGCATGAATTTCATTGATGTGCTGGAGTTGTTCGAGCGCGATCCGCGTACCGAGGGCATCATTCTCGTGGGTGAGATCGGCGGCAGCGACGAGGAAGCGGCAGCGGATTTCATCCACAAGTTCGTTACGAAGCCCGTTGTCGCCTATATCGCGGGAGTGACCGCACCGCCCGGCAAACGTATGGGTCACGCTGGCGCGATTGTCGCGGGCGGTAAGGGCACCGCAGCTGACAAATACGAAGCGTTCGAGCGCGCGGGAGTGAAGACGGTGAAATCGCCGGCTGAGCTCGGTAGTGCGATGAACGAGCTTTTGAAGAAGCGGCGAGCGCGTGCGGCTGCCAAGGCTCCGCGGCTGGTGAGTTCGATGGGGATGCCCGTGGCGTTGGAGAAGCCATCGAAGGCAGTCGCGTCGAAGGCGACCCCGGCCAGAGGTAAAGCTAAGGCGAAACCGGCGTCAGCCACGGCGGCCAAAAAGGCGGTCAGCTCGGGTCACAAAGCAGCGCTGAAAGGGAAGGCTCCCGCCAAGACGGTGGCCAAGACTCCCGGGAAGGTCGCCACCAAGACGCCGGCCAAGGGGAATGTTAAGGCTGGGGCCAAGGCGGGCCCCAAAGCCAAGGCTTTCGCTAAAGCCAAGGGCAAGGCCAAGGCGTCTCCCCCTCCAGCGCGCGGCAAGCGCCGCTGAGTCGTGGAACAATACGTCCGCAGGCGGGGCTCTCGCAGCGCTGAAGCGTAGCGAATTCCCCGCGGCGGGCATTCGCGGGCGCGGCTCCCCCAGGCGGACTCATGAGCGACTCCTTCAAAATCGCACTTGCACAGCTCAACCTGCTGGTTGGCGATGTGCACGGTAACGCGACGCGGGTGATCACGACGACGCGTCGGGCGCGCACGGAGCACGGTGCTGACCTGGTCCTTTTCCCGGAACTCACCCTGTCGGGTTATCCACCCGAGGATCTGCTGTTCCATCGCGGTTTCCGGCGCCAGATCGAGATGGGTCTGGAGCGCGTGCGCCAGGAAGTGCAGGATTCGAGCGTCGTCGTCGGCTTTCCCGAGTACACCCGCGCGGGGATCTACAACTCGGCTGCCCTCATTTCGGGGGGAGTCGTTGCCGCTATCCACCGCAAGGCCGAACTCCCCAACTACAAGGTGTTCGACGAGAAGCGCTATTTTCAACCTGGTGCGCAACCCACCGTCGTGGACCGACAGGGCTTCAGGATCGGCATGCTCGTCTGCGAGGACATCTGGGAGCCGGAGTCGACCCAACTCGCCCGCTCCGACGGTGCCGAGCTTCTCGTCGTGATCAATGCCTCGCCATACGAACTGCACAAGCAGCGTGAGCGCGAGGACATCGCGCGGATCCGGGCGCGTGATGTCGGCTTGCCGCTCGCCTACGTGAATATGATGGGCGGGCAGGATGAGCTGGTTTTCGAAGGCAACTCGTTCGTCATGGATGCCGACGGCCGCGTCGTCATGCGCGCGCCCGCCTACGAAGAGGGCATCTACCCCGTCGAATTCGTGCGGCAGGGCCGTGGCAAGGTCGTGCCGAAGCCGGGACCGATCGCGCCGGAGCTGAGCGACGAGGCGAGTGTTTACGGCGCCCTGGTGCTCGGCGTGCGCGACTACGTCAACAAGCACGGTTTTCCTGGCGTGGTGATGGGTTTGTCGGGAGGCGTTGACTCCGCGTTGACGCTGGCCATCGCTGTGGATGCCCTCGGCGCCGATCGTGTGCATGCTGTCATGATGCCTTCGCGCTATACCTCCGAGATGAGCTTGAAGGATGCGGAGGAGCAGGCGCGCATCCTGAGCGTGAAATACAGCACTCTCTCCATCGAGAGCATGTTCGAGGCGACGCTCGCGACCCTGAAAAACGAATTCGCCGGACGACCGCCGGATACCAGTGAGGAGAACATCCAGTCCCGCTGCCGGATGCTGCTGCTCATGGGGATCTCCAACAAGACCGGGAAGATGCTGCTCACCACCGGTAACAAGAGCGAGATGGCGGTGGGCTACGCCACCCTTTATGGCGACATGGCAGGCGGCTTTGCCCCTATCAAGGACTGCAGCAAGCTGCTGGTTTACCGTCTCGCTGGCTACCGGAATTCGCTTGGTCGCGTGATCCCGCAACGTGTGATCGACCGTCCGCCTTCGGCCGAGCTACGGCACGAGCAGAAGGATTCTGACTCGCTGCCGCCTTATGACGTGCTCGATGCGATCCTGGAGGCGTTCATCGAGGAGGATCTGTCGGTGGATGAGCTCGAGGCACGTGGCTTCGACCGTACGACCGTGGGCCGCGTGCTGGATCTCGTCAAGCGCAACGAGTACAAGCGGCGGCAGGCACCTCCGGGAGTGCGAGTGAGCCGTCGCGCGTTTGGACGCGACTGGCGCTATCCGATTACGAACGGATATCGGCGGTAGGCAGCTCTACCAGACCTGCCACCAGTGTTTTTTGATCTCAGCGGTCGCCTCGCGCACTTCGCCGTTGTAGTTGTAGCGGTAGACCTCTTTGGCCTTTTCGGCGAGCGGCTGTAGGTTCAGGCGGTCGTAGCCCTCCACCATAATCGCCACCGCATCGTGAACTGCGGGGGCGCCGTCGTACTGCTCGACGCATCCTTTTGCACGCTGTACGGCGGCCACGTAAGCCCCGCGCTTCATGTAATAGCGCGCAACGTGCACTTCGTAATTCGCGAGCCGATTACGCAGGTAGATCATTCGCTGTAACGCGTCGTGTGCATAGTCGCTCTTCGGGTACTGCTCAACTACGGTTCGGAACGCGGCGAAGGACTTGCGAGCCGTGCTCGGTGGCCGCTGCGTCAGGTCCACACGGAACAGCTTTTCGAGCGCGTTCGGCGTGCGTTCGAAGTCGACGAGACCCTTGATGTACCACGCGTAGTCGACGCGGGGGTGGGTCGGGTTCTCACGGATGAAGGTGTCGGCAGCGTCAGTCGCGGACTCACCTTCGCCGGCGCGGTAATATGCGTAGATCAGATCGAGTCGCGCCTGGCGCGCCTGGTCCGTGAACGGGAAGCGCGCGGTGAGCTGCTCATACGTCTTGATCGACTGGTTGTAGTCGTACGAGTCGAGGGCCTTTTTGGCCTTCTTGTAAAGAACCTCAGGACTCGACTGCTGCAGCTGGCGGTTCTTGTGCGCGCAGCCCGTGAGGGCCAGCAAAGCGATACACAACGCGACTACGGTGACGCGCACCGGACCGATCAGGGACATTAAGAAGGGCCTTTATCTTTGGCAATGCGCCGTGTAATTCGGGGGAGTATAGCGAATCCCCAGCCTGCACTTCCGACCGGCGCACCGGGCGTGGAGTTCCGTACTCATTCTCTGGCTTTGCCTGAAGATCTCCAGGGGTTGCGGCTCGACCAAGCGCTGGCGCGCGCGCTCCCGCAATATTCCCGTGCCCGGCTACAGAGCTGGATCGAGGCTGGCGCGATCCAGGTGGACGGTCGCCGCCCACGGGCCAAAGACAAGGTTGTGGGTGGGGAGCGGGTGCGGATCGAAGCCCGGCTGGAGGTCGATGCGGAGGTGGCTCCCGAGGTCATGCCTCTGGAGATTGTTTTCAAAGACCGTTCCCTCTTTGTCATCAACAAGCCCCCCGGCATGGTCGTGCACCCAGGCGCTGGCAATACCCATCACACGTTACAGAATGCGCTGCTGGCGCTCGATCCGAAGCTCGCGGTCGTGCCGCGGGCGGGGCTCGTGCATCGACTCGATAAGGACACCAGCGGCTTGCTGGTGGTGGCGCGGACTCCAGAAGTTCACACCACGCTGGTCGCGGCGCTGGCTGAGCGCGCAATCGAGCGGCATTACATTGCGTTATGTAGTGGCGTACTAACGGGAGGCGGCACTATCGACGAGCCCATCGGACGCCACCGCAGCCAACGTATCAAGATGGCTGTGCGGAGTGACGGGCGTCCTTCCGTTACACACTATCGGTTGATGAAGCGGTTTCGCGCGCACACGCTTCTGCATGTGCAGCTCGAGAGCGGCCGCACGCACCAGATTCGTGTGCATCTTGCGCATATCGGCCACCCCGTTGTTGGTGACCCGGTTTACGGTGGCCGGCGTCGGTTCCCAGCGGGGGCCAGCCCAGCGCTCATCGCGGAGCTCGAAGGCTTCAAACGTCAGGCGCTGCATGCCGCGCGTCTGAAGCTTGCGCATCCGGTGACCGGGGAGGAAGTTGAGTGGGAGGCGCCTCTGCCTGCTGATATGGCGCACCTCGTGGCCGTGCTTGAGGCTGACGCCAGTGAGGAGTGAGTGGGAGATCATCGCGCCGGACTGGCCGGCGCCTGCTCGCGTGCGGTCGGCGTTTACGCTTCGCACGGGCGGTGTGAGTGTGTCGCCGTATGACTCGCTCAACCTTGGATCGCATGTTGGTGATGCCGGTGACGCGGTTGCGGAGAATCGGCGTCGGGTGAGGGGCGGGTTGGGGTTGCCCGCTGAGCCGGTTTGGTTGCAGCAAGTGCATGGGATTGAAGTGGCGGATCTTGATGTGCAGCAGCAGGGTGTGTCGCAACCGGGCGCGTCGGTGCGCGAAGGCCCGAGCGGAGGATCTTCGGGGCCGCCGAGGGCTGCGCCTCCGCGCGCGGACGCTGCGGTCACGCGAACGCCGGGTCGCGTGTGCGTCATCCAGGTCGCGGACTGTATGCCTGTGTTGTTTGCGGCGCGCGATGGTTCGGCAGTTGGCGCGGCCCATGCGGGGTGGCGTGGGCTCGCTGGCGGGGTTCTGGAGGAAACCGTGCGCAAACTGGCCGTTCCATCCCAGCAGTT
>DATBCZ010000147.1:0-3122 GCA_036270175.1 Steroidobacteraceae bacterium
GTGCGTGCGCGAGATATCGACCGGGACATAGGCCGCGAGGTCGGGCAGGCGATCGAGCAGGAGTCGCGTCTTCGTGCTCGCTCCGCTTCCCAACTCCACCAGCAGGGCGTTCGCGCCGATGCGGTCGGCGATCTCCTGCGCGTGGCGCTCGAGGATCCGGGTTTCCGTACGAGTGATGTAGTACTCGGGCAGCGCGCAGATCTCGTCGAAGAGCTGTGAGCCACGCTCGTCGTAGAAGTAAGTGGGCGACAGCCGCTTCGGCTCACCCTGCAGCCCACGGAGTACGTCCGCGACCAGCGAAGGAGCCGCTACGCGCCAATCGGCGCCATGGTGGTGGGCCGGTGTTCCCGGCAGCCGCTGTGTCGTTTGCATGAGTTAGAGGTCTCGCGCGAGGCGAACGCCGCTGAACTGCCAGCGGGACGCGGGGTTGAAGAAGTTGCGATAGGTCGGTCGGATATGACTGCCCGGAGTGGCGCAGGAGCCTCCCCGCAGCACGAGTTGGTTCACCATGAACTTGCCGTTGTATTCACCCAGGGCCCCGGGAGCGGTCCGATAGCCGGGATACGGGGCATACGCGGATTGCGTCCATTCCCAGACGTCGCCAAACATCTGCAACAGGGGTGGTGCGCCGGCACGCCCGGCCGGTGTTGGATGCGCCGCCGTTACGGGGTGCCACTGGCGGTTCTCCACGAAGTTGCCCGAGCGCGGGACGTCGGCGGCTGCAATCTCCCACTCGAACTCCGTGGGCAGGCGCGCCCCGGCCCAACGGGCGAAGGCGTCCGCTTCGTAGCAACTCAAGTGACACACGGGAGCTTGTGGATCCAACTCGCGCAAGCCGCCATTCAGTGTGAACTCCGCCGCGAGCGAGTCCGACCAGTAGATCGGTCGCGTCCATTGCTCGCTCTTTACCAGCGCCCAGCCGTCCGACAGCCACAGGGCGGCGTCCCGGTAGCCGCCGTCGCGGATGAACTCCAGGAATTCGGCATTCGTCGCCGGGCGGATCGCCAGCTCGAAGGGTGTGAGAAACACCCGATGGCGCGGTGACTCATTGTCAAACGCGAAGCCCGTGCCGTGATGCCCGATCTCGAGCAGGCCGCCGTCGAAGTGTTTGTAGGCGAGCGCCGCAGCCGCGCGCGCCGAGCGCGGTGACTGTTGGGCGAAAGCCGGCAGCAACGGATTGCACGAGAACAGGTGTTTGATGTCGGTGAGCAGCAGCTCCTGGTGCTGTTGCTCGTGGTGCAATCCGAGTGTCAGGACGCGTGCGGGCTCCGGGGCGAGGCCCTTCTCGAGGAGCTCGAGCATGCGCTCGTCGATCCTTTTCCGGTAAGCGAGCACCTGTTGCACGGTCGGGCGCGACAGCAGTCCGCGGCTCGAGCGGGTGTGCATCGGGCCTACGGCGTTGTAGTAGGAGTTGAAGAGATATCGAAAGCCAGGGTCGTGAAATTCGTAGGCACTATGCGCATGCTGGAGCACGAATTCCTCGAAGAACCAGCTCGTGTGCGCCAGGTGCCATTTAGCGGGACTCGCGTCGGGCATGGACTGCACGACGAAGTCCTCCGGTGAGAGCGTCGCGCAGAGCGCTATGGTCGCTTCCCGAACTCGTCGGTACTGCTCTGTCAGGGGTGTCGCTTCGCCGCTATGCGGGCCATCCGAAACGATCTGCGGCGCCACCGCTGCCGGCAGCTGTGTGAGCTCGGAAAGTGCCATTGTCTCGATGCCCGCAAGTTGTATGCCGGTGGTGCGGCATCAGGCCATCAATATGGGGCGCTTGTATGGGACCGCAATGCTGGTTTTTGCCAGATGAGCAACTGATTGTTGGCCGGCATGGCGTGATCTGCCAAAAGATGCAGACCTTGTTCACCCGAAAGAGTGTTGACATCCTCGAAGTCGCGGATGCCGCTCTCAGGGTCGCGCGCCCGCAGATAGCGGTCGAACTCGGAGTTACTCGCGCTCGTGTATTTCCCCCCGTAGCGGAACGGTCCATAGATACAAAGGAGTGCGGGTGCGACAGCGCCAACTCCTCGGAACAGATCCTGTACCGCGGCCCAGCCCATGATGTGCAGCGTGTTGGCAGTGAAGATCGCATCGACGGACTCCACCTGCCAGGGGTGGTCGCGGACGTCGAGCTCGAGCGCCGGCAGTAAATTCGGCGTTCCCTCGCCCGCGATGCGCTCGCGCAGGCCGGCCAGGTAGGTGCCGGTATCGCTGGGCTGCCACAGAAGATGGGGCAGATGCGCCGCGAAGTGCACGGCGTGCTGGCCGGTGCCGCTGCCGATTTCGAGCACCTTGCGGGTTTTCGCGAAAGCGCTTGCCAGGATCGCGAGGATCGGGCCCTTGTTACGCTCGCAGGCTTCGGATACGGAGTAGCTCATGGGGCGAGTTTGTCACGTTTCCCGCCCTTAGCCTTAATACTGCCTTAAGTCTCGACGTGCTGAAGTGTCACTGCTTCGCGGCGACGCGTAACGCAAGTGTAGCGACGGCGTCGACGAAATCGCTTTCGTAACTCCAGCCTTTGGTATGAGCGCGCCAGACATTGCCACACGGTTCGACCCGGGCTTCGCTGTCGTAATCGACAACTCGCGCCAGGGCTTCGTGGGCGATTTCGAGTCGATCGCGGGGCCACGTGGCCCAGAGATTCAAAGAGCCGGGCTGCGGACCTGCGCTGCTGTGAGTGGCAACGCCGAGCTGCTGCGCGGCCTTGATTAGAGGATCTTGCATAATAGCCCTCCGACACACGACCCAGGTCCCGAGCAGTTATTGTGCCCGTTGCTCGGAAATTGAGGCTAAGCCTTGACGGCTATTAGATTAAGGAACTGACGACGACATGCAAGCTATCGAAGCCCTGCTGGAACGACGCTCCGCCAAGGCATTGACCGCGCCTGCACCGGATGAGGGCGCGCTCGAGCTGATTTTCGCCAGTGCCGCCGCCGCCCCCGATCACGGTCGCCTGCGCCCCTGGCGGTTCATTGTCATCCAGGGGACCGGCCTGGAGCGCTTCGGCGACCTGTTGGCGGATCACCTGCACCGCTCCTACCCATCATCCGCCCCGGAGACCCTGCGCCGCGAGCGGCAGAAGGCGTTCCGGGCTCCGATGATCGTGGTGGTGGCGGCGATCTGCACTG
>DATBCZ010000148.1:0-2567 GCA_036270175.1 Steroidobacteraceae bacterium
GCGTCCAATTGGCGCTTCAACCGGACACGTGCGGCGAGAACGAACACGACCGTCAGAAAGAGACTTATGAGCAACGCCGCCGTGACCTGGTGCTTCTGTCTCCGTGCCGACTCCACGGCGTCGCGAACGACCGCCGCGTCCCGACGCTCGAAGTACTCGTCAATCTGCCGAATTTTCCTGTCCAGATCGGCAATGCGCTCGCGCAGCGGCATCAACGTGTCCAAGGTGACGCCGCTGTGCACCTGGACTGCCAGTTCGCCGGCCTTTTGGGGTGCGTCGCCGACTGCAGAGGCATCTTCCCGGCTACCCAGATCTTTTAACAGTCGTGAGGTCACTTGGAGCGCTTCAGCCGACTGATGTCCGAGTGTTCCTGTGTCCACGGCATCGGCTGCGCCATTGGTGAAAGTCCGATAGCTCGCGCGAATGTCGTTTGCCAGCTCGCGCAGGGGCCGCGAGTGCTCGAGCGCGCCCGCCCGACGCGCATCCGCCATCATTTGCGCGAGCAGCACGAACGCGATGGGAACGACCACCGCGAGGAACTGCAGCGCAATCAGGCTGTCCGTCGATCGTTTCACAGTGCGCCCGATGCAACTCGCCCGGGAGCCAGGACGGCTGCCGATTCCTGCGCCCCCAGGTGCCCGTGTGAGCCCAACTTGAACACGTCGACCGTGCTGACGAGCGAGGCTGCCTGGTCGCGCAGGCAGTCGGCGGAGAAGGCGGCGGCTTCGACCAGTTGGGTGTTCCGCTGCGTCGCCTCATCCACCTCATTGATCGCCCGTCCTACCTTGTCGATCTCGACACTCTGAGTCTGGCAGGCGACGGAGATCCGTCCGATCAGGTCGGTCGCTTGTTGAACGGCGGAAACGACCTCGTTCATGGTTTTGCCCGCCGCGCCCACGAGGGTCAGGCCATTGGCGACACGATTGGCGGAATGCTGGATCAACATCTTGATCTCTCGAGCGGCCGCAGCACTGCGGCCGGCCAGACTGCGGACCTCGGAAGCAACCACCGCAAAGCCACGTCCCTGCTCTCCGGCCCGCGCGGCCTCCACGGCAGCATTGAGCGCGAGGAGATTGGTCTGAAAGGCTATCTCATCCACGACACCGATGATTTGTGCGATCTTCTGCGAAGCCTCGGAGATCTCGCCCATCGTATTGACCGCCTGACTCATGACTTCACCCCCTCGGCTCGCCACGCTGGCACCACCGGAGACGAAGTGCGCCGATTTCTGTGCATCGTCGGCGTTCTCCCGCACCATGCGCGAGAGAGTCTGCATTGCCGCGCTGGCCTCACTAAGCCGCGCAGCCTGGGTTCCGGCGTGCGCGCTCAACTCACGCCCGCTGTTTGACAGCTCTGCGACAGCAGACTCGATGGTCGCCGCGGTGCTCTTGATCGCGCCGACCATCCCGTGAAGGCGACTCACGGTGAGATTGGAGTTGTCCTTGAGGGACGCCAGCGTTCCCCCATACTGACCCGTGATACTTTCCGTCAGGTTGCCTTCCGCAAGGGCCTGCAGTACTCGAGCGACGTCGCTCAGACCGGTATCGCTCGTTTCCAGCAAGCGATTGATACTCCCGACCAGCCGTGGGATGAAGTCGTGCTCGCCCGTTACGTGTCTGCCGCCGATCTCTATCGAAACGCGCTGCCGAAAGTCGCCATTGCTTGCAGCCTCGACGATGCGCGCGACCTGCTCTTCGAGCGCCTCCTCCTCAGTGCGATCGTTCCATTCGAGCACAGAGCCCACCACTCGACCCCCGGCATCCAATACCGGGTCCTCGGTGACATAGAAGATGTGTCGGCCCAACTCGACGCGCCGGCGGCGGCCCGCGCCCCCAGTGCCCGCTTGCTCCAGGGCAGCAGCAGCGCCCAGGAATGTTTGCAGGGAAGTACCGATCAACCCGCTGCCCGACAACGCCTGCAAGGCAGCACCTGGCAGTTCGAGCGTACGCTTCAACCGCTCGATGAGCGATGAGTTCGCGTACGCAATGTTGTGTTCGGAATCGCTCACCATGATTCCGATGCTGCAATTGTCCAGCGCATTCTTGATTCGCAGGTTGACAGCGGCGGCCCGTTCTTCGGCCTCGAGGCGAGCACGCATGCGCCTGCGCATACGTACGACCAGCACCGCGGTCACGGCGAAGCTCAGCGCGATCGCCAGGGGCACCAGTACCTTCTCCACGGCTGCCGACCGCAGGGCACTGGCCAGGACCTGCTGATTCTGCGCCGTCAGGGTCTGCTCGAGCTCCCGGGTGAGCTTGTCTGCGACCCGGATCTTGTCCCTCAGAGGTAACAACTTGCCCAGCTCACTGCCGCGCGGCGCCGCAATTGCCAGTTCGGCGAGCAGCCGGCTGGTCTCTTGAAAGCGTCCGCCCTGGGGCAAGCTCGTGAGGTCGTGGCACCGGCTCGACGCCTGCCCAAGTGCCTCGGCCGCCTGGCCGCCAAGGGCTCCGCTGTCCACGGCATCCGCCGCTCCGTTCTCAAAGGTCTTGTAGTCAGCACGCACCTCGTGAGCAAGCGCCTCCAAGGGACTCGAGCTCGCCAGGGCAGCCGCCCTGTGCGCATCCGCA
>DATBCZ010000149.1:0-13929 GCA_036270175.1 Steroidobacteraceae bacterium
CCACAGCTTCTGTGGATAAGGGCGAGGCTCAGATTGAGCCGAGCGCCCGGCCAGCGATGGCCGGGCCGGACGGCGTTCCATGGACGGATGGTCCCACCTTGGCCGAAACCAGAGCGGCGAAATCCGAGACCCCTTGAGGCCGGTCGGAAGTGCCGCTAAACTCGCGCGCCCTTTAAACCGGGTGCCGTTGCCGCCATTTATGGCGGACCCGCTCAGAAGCGCCGCTGGCGACTTCGAGCCTTTGAATAGAGAGATGCAACCATGAAAGCCGCCACCCATCCCGACTATAAACAGATCACCGTGACTTGCACGTGCGGCAACACGTTCAAGACCGGCTCGACTCTTGGACAGGATCTGCAGGTCGAGGTTTGCTCGAACTGCCATCCGTTCTACACCGGTAAGCAGAAAATGGTCGACACCGCAGGCCGCGTGGACAAGTTCCGCAAGAAGTACGCGACTGCTGGCGGCGCCAAGGCCGGTTAATTCCTCTGCCGGGGGACGCCGCCCGCTCGAGGCGGCGCGCCCCACTCCGGCACCCGCCCGAACCCAACACGCGGATTCACGCGTCGGCGTCGGGCGACCTCTCCAGGTCCTCAAGGTAAAACGCGCTTCATTTAGCGCGCCTGCGTCTCTCCCAAAAGACCTACTCGCCGGTAACCGTACCGGCTTTGCTCGTGCGCCTTGATTCGGGGCACAGACCATGTAACCCTCTTTGGCCCACGCCCGGTGCCCGAAGCGGACCGCGTAGCTCCCGATATCTTTGGACTGAAAAGCTTTCAACGCATGAGCGACAAAAAATTCGAGCTCGTCGATCGAGCGACCGAGCGCAAAGCGCAGCTGCCCGTCCGCAATGGCACCGTCGGTCCTTCGGCCGTCGACATCTCGACGATTCAGAAAGACCTCGGGGTCTTCACCTTTGACCCCGGGTACGGGATGACGGCGGCGACCGAAAGTCGCATCACCTATATCGATGGTGACGCCGGACAGCTCATGTACCGCGGCTACCCCATCGAGCAGCTCGCCGAAAAGAGCTCGTTCACCGAATGCGCCTACCTGCTGTTGCTGGGCGAGCTGCCGAGCCGCAAGCAGCTCGACGAGTTCACCAACAACATCCGCCACCACACGATGTTGAATGAGACGCTGCTGCGTTTCTTCAACGGCTTCCATCACAACGCCCACCCGATGGCGATGGTGTCGGCCGTGGTGGCCTCGATGTCCGCGTTCTATCACGACACGATGGACATCTATAACCCGCGCCATCGGGAGATTTTCGCTCATCGCATCATTGCGAAGATCCCGACGATCGCCGCGGCCGCGCACAAGCACGCCATCGGCCAGCCGTTCGTCTATCCGCGCAACGATCTCGATTACTGCAGCAACCTGTTGCACATGTTGTTTGCCGTACCGTGCGAGCCGTACCAGATCGATCCGATCGCCTCGCAGGCGCTCGACCTGCTGTTCGTACTGCACGCCGACCATGAGCAGAACGCGAGCACCTCTACCGTGCGCCTGGCCGGCAGCACCGGCGCGAATCCCTACGCGGCGATCTCGGCTGGCGTCTCGGCGCTTTGGGGCCCGGCCCACGGCGGCGCCAACGAGGCCGTGCTCTCCATGCTCGAGCAGATCGGCACCGTGGACAACATCCCGAAGTACCTCGACATGGCGAAGGACAAGTCGAGTCATTTCAGGCTCATGGGATTCGGCCACCGCGTCTACAAGAACTTCGATCCGCGGGCGAAGATCATCCGCGAGATGTGCCACAAAGTGCTGGCGCGCCTCGGACACTCCGACAATCCGTTGTTCGAGCTCGCGCTGCGCCTCGAAGAGATCGCGCTCAAGGACGAGTATTTCGTCTCGCGGAAGTTGTACCCGAACGTGGACTTCTATTCCGGTGTCATCTACAGCGCCATCGGCATTCCGCGCTCGATGTTCACCGTCATGTTCGCGATCGCGCGCACGGTCGGATGGGTCGCGCACTGGCAGGAAATGATCGCCGACCCGGCCATGCGGATCGGGCGTCCGCGGCAGCTCTATACGGGCGCCACGAAGCGCGACTACAACGAGATCACGAAGCGAGGCTGAGCCGAGGTCACTGCTCTTCCAGCAGTGACTCCACCTCGAAGGCGTTGGCTCGCCGCATGGGCTTGCCGTCGACCGGGCTCACCGGCGCCTGGCGGATACCGTCCGTCGGAAACACCGTCGCCTCGATCTCGAAGTCGTCCATCTCGAAACGGACTCCCGGGTAGGCGAGCACGCGCTCCGCGTTCATCTTCACGCGCTTTTCCGTCACTTCATACGGAACGCGGCGATCCATCAGCTTCAGGGCAACCGATTCCGCGGTATCCGTGAACAGGTGCAGTTGCACGTCGGAGTGCTCAGTGGCCGTTCCACTCAACACGGGACCGACCAGCCGCGGCTCGAATTCCTCCAGGTAACGCATCGCGCTGAGCGCGGCACGGCGCTGCGCGTACAGGGATTCGGTGTGGGATTCGCCGCCAAACAGGCGTTGATACTCAACGAGCGCTGTTTCTATCTCGGTGTTCTTCGGCAGAACCGCGGAGCCGTCCGAGACGCCCAGCCGTTCCGCTGCTTTCTTCTTCGCCACGAAAAAGTCTCGGATACCGTGTTCGGCCATGATGCGCGCGGCTTCTTGTGCCAGCGCGCGCCGCAGGTTGTCGCTGCGGCCCGGATGTTTCCTGGTCATCGCGTAGCTCTTGCATAGAGTCAGAAGATCGGCTCACCGCCCGCTTGTCCGGCTGGTCCTCCTTCCGCGCTTTGCGCCATCGAGCCTTGGTCACCGGCCGCCGGGAGATGGTCGGCCATGAAAATTTCCGCTATGCCGTTCGGGTTCTCGGCGCTCACCAGGGCGCCGGAATCCGGCGATACCCGTAACGTCACGATGCCGTCCGGCATCGGCCGCTTTTCCTGGGGTACACCTTTCAACGCCTCACGCATGAAATGTATCCAGATGGGCAGCGCCGTGCGTGAGCCTTCCTCGCTCCCGCCCAAGGGGCGCTCCTGGTCGAATCCAACCCAGACGGTGGCGACGAGATGGGGCGTAAAGCCATTGAACCAGGTGTCTACGCTTTTATTGGTAGTGCCGGTTTTCCCCGCGATGTCAGCGCGGTTCAGCGCCAGCGCCCGTACACCCGTGCCGTGTTTGATCACGTCAGCCATCATGTCCGTCATGATGTAGTCATTCTGAGGGGAAATCACGCGCGGTGCCAACTGTTCCGGTGGCAGCGGACCGGGGCCGCCCCGAACGCTGTCCTCGCTCTGGAGGACCTGCTCCGGCGTTCCGTTCAGCGTCAGGTCGCTCAGAGTTGCCTGGTGCTCGCATTCTTCGCACGCGATTTTCGGGGCCGCGCGGTAAACGACCTCACCCGCGGCGTTCTCGATACGATCAACGAAGTAGGGCTGAACCCGAAAGCCGCCGTTCGCGAACACTGCGTAGCCGGTCGCAACCTCCAGCGGGGTGGCCTGGAGGGTGCCGAGCGCCAGCGTCAGGTTCTGCGGCAACACCCGCTTATCGAATCCGAAGCGTGTCACGTAGTCGGTCGCATACGGAGTGCCCAACTCACGCAGCAAACGGATCGTGACCAGGTTGCGCGAGTGCGCGAGCGCCGTGCGCAGACGCGTGGGTCCGCCAAACCCGCGCTCCGAATTCTCTGGTCGCCACGAGCTCTCGATGCCCTGCCCTTCCAACACGAAGGGAGCATCGAGGAGCGTGCTGGCCGGCGTGAAGCCATTTTCCAGCGCGGCCGAATACAGGAACGGCTTGAACCCCGAGCCGGGCAGGCGCTTCGCCTGCGTGACACGGTTGTATTTGTTGGTGAAGTAGTCGAAGCCGCCGACGAGCGCGGCTATGCTGCCGTCCTGCGGATCGAGCGCGACGAGCGCACTCTGCGCCGCCGGTACCTGTCCGAGCTGTGCGTGTCCGGAGGTGTCGGCGATGACGTAGACAACATCGCCGCGTGCCACGATCTCCTCGGCGCTCTTCGGCGGGGGACCCACGGTTTCGTCGGCACCGGGCTTGCGCGCCCATGACATTCCGTCCCAATCGATCTCGGCGAATCCGCGCGCTTTGGCATAAACACGTACGGTCTTCGCCGCTACGGAAACGACGACCGCCGGCGAAAGATTGCCAACCGACACGTACTCGCCTACCAACTCCTCCAACCGGTCCGGGTTGCCGTTGGCTGGCAGCTCGACATGTCCCACCGGACCGCGAAAGCCGTGCCGGCGATCGTATTCGATGAGCCCGATCCGCAGCGCCCGGTTGGCGTCCGCCTGCAGGCGGCCGTCGATCGAGGTGTACACCTTGTAACCGGCACTCTCGGCGTTGGCGCCGAATCGCTGCCGCAACTCGAGTCGCGCCATTTCCGCGATGTAGGGCGCCTCCGTGGCGAACAAGGGCGCATGGGTACGCGCCACGATCGCCTCTTTCTGCGCGGCGCCCGCCGTCGCATCATCTATATAGCCCAGGGCGAGCATGCGCCCCAGGACGTACGACCGCCGCACCGCCGCAAGCTGGGGATTCACGATGGGGTTGTAATGCGAGGGCGCCTTGGGGAGACCGGCGATGGTGGCGGCTTCCGCGACCGTGAGTTGGTCCAAGGTCTTGCCGAAGAAGGTCTCGGCGGCCGCCGCCACCCCGTAGGCGCGCTGGCCGAAGAAAATGTCGTTCAGATAGAGCCCGAAGATCTCCTGTTTGGAGAGTTCGTGTTCCATTGCATAAGTGACGAAGGTCTCCTGCAGCTTACGACGATATGTCTTATCGAGAGTCAGGAAGACGTTGCGCGCGGCCTGCATGGTGATCGTGCTGGCGCCCTGGGTCTTGTCGCCCGAAATGAGGTCGACAGCCACCGCGCGCACTACACCGAGATAGTCGATGCCGTGGTGCTCGAAGAAACGATCGTCCTCGGCCGCCAGGAAGGCATGTTTTACCAGGTCCGGGATCTGGTCGTAGGTGACCGGAATACGCCGCTGTTCGCCGATTTGCGCGATCAGTGCGCCACCGCGGGTGTAAACACGCAAGGGCACCTGCATCTCGACGTTGCGCATTGCCTGCGCCGAGGGCAACGAGGGCGCCAAATACACATAACTGCATATATACGCATACGCGCCCAGAAGTGTGACCAACATCACACTGCCTACGGCGGCGACCACGATCCGAAACCAATTCCATTTCACAAAATCAACTCTCTTCAGCTTGCGCTCCCCACAGGGGCTATGCATAGTAGCCGCCGTTTCAAAGGCAAACTCACCGAAAGGTGGGGACGCAAAGCTTCCGGTCTACGGGACGTATGTACCTACGACAGCGGGGTTGCCGGTTTCGAACGTTAACTCACTCCGTACGCTGACCCAAGCGCGCGGGGCCGCAGGTTCGACCGAATCCTCGTATTGCACATATCCCGTATCCCTTGAGCGCCAGCGTCCCCAGCATACTTGGACAAGGCGAAGCTCGAATCGTTGAGTAGGACTACCGCGGCGGCTGCGCATCGTGATGCCTTTGGCAGTTCCGATGCCCGGCGAGTGTCCTGCAGCAGAACGGCGCAGATCCGTGAGCCCTCTCACGTTCAATTTAACTTTGCGCTGATATATAGTGTTTCCAGAATTGAGATGGGGCGGTCATTTTCAGGCGTAACGTCCTGAAAAGGAAATAAAAATGTTCCTCCTGCAGCGAAAATATCGCCCGCTTCTGGGACTTGACATAACCACTTCGTCCGTAAAGCTGATCGAGCTGGCGATGGCGGGTGGGCAATATCGGGTCGAGGCCTATGCGGCCGAGCCTACGCCTCAGAATGCGATCAATGAGAAGGCCATCGTCGATGCGGAAGCGGTCGGCGAGGCGATCCGTCGTGCCGTCAAGCGCGCGGGCGCGAAGACGAGCGACGTGGCGGTGGCGATCAGCGGCGACGCCGCGATCACCAAGGTGATTCAGATGCCACGGTCCCTGCGTGCCGGCGACCTCGAGGGTCAGGTGGAGATGCAGGCCGACCAGTACATCCCCTTCCCGATGGACGAAGTCAGTTATGACTTCGAAGTCCTCGGACCCTCGGAGAAGGATGCCGACACGAACGACGTGCTCCTCGTCGCCACGCGCACCGAAAATGTCGAACAGCGCCAGGCGGCGGTGAAGGCGGCGGGACTCACGGCGAAGATCGTGGACGTCGAGGCCTTCGCCCTCGAGAACGCCTGCAAACTCATGACACACCAGATGCCGGATGGTGGCATCGACCGGACGATTGCGGTCGTCGATTTCGGCGCCAGCAGCACGACCTTCAGCGTGTTGCGGAATCTGAAAGTGGTGTACACGCGCGATTTCGCCTTCGGGGGGCAGCAGCTCACCGAGGAAATCATGCGTACTTACGGGCTGTCGATGGAAGAAGGCGGCCGCGCCAAGAAAGAGGGCGGCCTGCCGGGCAACTACCAGTCCGAAGTGCTCGACCCGTTCATCGACGACATGACCCAACAGGTGAGCCGCTCGCTGCAGTTCTATCTCGCCTCCGGATCCGGACGCGAGCAGCCGGAAAAGATCCTCGTGTGTGGCGGTTGCGCCAACATCCCGGGAGTCGCGGACGTGATCTCCAGCCGCGTTGGCATCTCCGCCGAGAAGGGCGACCCTCTGGGTCAGATGAAGCTATCTTCCCGAGCCAAGGCACAGGCCGTCCAACGGGACGCCACGGCACTTCTCACGGCGTGCGGGCTCGCACTGCGGAGTTTCGACTGACATGCCACGCATAAACCTCCTGCCCTGGCGCGAGGGCGAACGCAAGGAACGCAAGCTTGCCTTCACGGTCTCGCTCGGTGTCGCGGCCCTGGCCGCCGGTCTCACGACCTTCGTCGCCTATATCGCGTTCGGCTCGATGGTGGAAGCCCAGGAAGCGCGCAACGAGAAATTGCGCGGCGAGATCAAGGCCGTCGACAAGCAGATCGAGGAAATCAACAACCTCGAGAACTCGAAGCAGAAATTCATCGCCCGCATGACCATCATCGAGCAGCTGCAGCGCTCCCGGCCGGAGATCGTGCACGTGTTCGATGAGATCGTGAAGACGCTTCCCGACGGCGTGTATCTCACCGCCGTGAAGCAGAGCGCCAGCAAGTTGAAGTTCGAAGGCGTCGCGCAGTCCAGTACCCGCGTGTCGTCCTTCATGCGCAACATCGATGGCTCCGACTGGCTCAGGAATCCGGAACTCGAAGTCGTGCAGACGAGCAAGACCTCCGGCCCCGGCTCGAGCTTCACTCTGACCGCCGAAGAAGCCCCGAGCGCGGCCGCCCCGGATGAGGGCAGCAGCGCCGGGCCCAAGGCCAAGAAGGGCGGCAAGTCCGGCAAAGTCATGGCGAGCAACGGGGGTCGGCAATGAACCTGCTGGAAGAGCTGCAATCGCTCGACCCACGCGATCCGGGGCGTTGGCCCCTGGCCGTACGTGCCGGTGCGGTTGCCTTGTGTTTCGTGGTGTTGACCGGCGCGCTCACCTACTTCTTCGTATGGGATGAGCAGCGTCCCGAGCTGCAGCGGCGCGAGGATATCGAGCAGCAGTTGCGCCAGGAGTTCCACACCAAACATGCGAAGGCGGTCAATCTCGACCTCTACAAGCAACAGCTGAAGGACATCGAGCGCTCGTTCGGCGCCTTGTTGCGGCAGCTGCCGGGCAAGACCGAAGTGCCCAACCTGTTGGTGGACATCTCGCAGACCGGCTTGTCCGCCGGCCTCGAGGAGAAGTTGTTCCAGCCCCAGGGCGAGCAGAAGAAAGACTTCTATGCCGAGCTGCCCATCAAGATCCGCCTCACCGGGAGCTATCACCAGTTTGGTCAGTTCGTCAGCGGCATCGCGGCCCTGCCGCGTATCGTCACGCTGCACGACATCGAGATCAAATCGGAAAGTAAGGATGCGTACGATCAACTCAGTCTGGAGTTGACCGCGAAAACCTACCGTTATCTCGACGAGGACGAGATCGCCGCCGGCGAAGCCGACAAGAAGAAGACCGCCCATCACGGGCCGGGCTGAGTCAACGGCATAACTCGAGACCTAACATGCAACCTAGGCACAAATTTGTTCGTATCTGCAGCGCTCTCGCTTGCGTTGCCTACGTCGGCCTCACCGCGTGCTCGAGCGCGGATGACGATCTCGCGCGCTTCATCGATGACACGAAGAAAGAGCCGGGTGGTCGTGTCGAGCCGCTCCCCGAGGTGAAGCCCTACGAGACCTTCACGTACGCGGATGCCGAAATGCGCTCGCCGTTCCTGCCGAGCAGCCCGAGTACGGGCGCGGGATCGGCCGGGCTGCGTCCGGATTCCAAGCGCAATCGTGAGTTCCTCGAGCAGTTCTCCCTCGACACATTGAAGATGGTCGGAACGTTGAAGCTCCAGGGCCGCGTGTACGGTCTCGTGAAGACCAAGGACGGCCTCGTCCATCGTGTCTCGAGCGGCAACTACCTCGGCCAGGCCGACGGCAAGATTACCGATATCACCCCATCCAAGATCAGTCTCGTTGAAATCGTTCCCGACGGCCTCGGCGGGTACATGGAGCGGCCCGCGGGGCTCGCTCTGAACGAGTAAGCAGCAGCGTAGGTTTCAGGGAGTTTTCAGCAATGCGTCTTCATCGCCGACCTGTCTTCCGGATCCTGAGCACGTACGCGTCGCTCGTGGTTCTGGGTGTACTCGGAACACTCCCGAGCCAGCCCGCGCGTGCAGCCGACGCGCCCAAGCTGGAATCCATCGACGTGCAGCCGCTGCCCGGGCAGCAGCTGCAGGTGACCATGAAGTTGTCGGGCCCCGCGCCGCAACCATTGTCATTCACCATCGATAACCCGGCGCGCATCTCTTTTGATCTGCCCAACACCGAGCTCGCGTTGCCATCGCGTCGTATCGATGTGCATACCTCGGGCCTCGACTCGATCCTCGCGGCGGAAGCCAAGGATCGCACGCGCCTGGTGCTGAGCCTCGACAAGTTGGTCCCCTATGACACGCGCGTTGATGGAAATAACATCATCGTGATGCTCGGCGCCGCGAATCCGGCGACCGTCCGTGCCGCCACCGGCGGCGTCGCCTCCAACGCGGTGCATGTCGGCGCCAGCGCCGGTACTGGCACGCGCGAGCTGCGCAGTATCGATTTCCGCCGCGGTGCCGACGGCTCCGGGCGCATCGTCGTGAAGCTCTCCGACCCGCATATTCATGTCAACCTGCGCCAGCTCGGGAGCCAGATTGTCGTCGATTTCAGCGACACCGACCTGCCCACTCCGCTGATGCGGCGGTATGACGCGACCGACTTCGGCACCCCGGTGAGCGGGTTTGACGTCACGCGTGTCGGCAACAGCGCTCGCATCGCTATCAACGCCACCGGCGACTATGAGCAGCTCGCTTACCAGTCCGACGATCAGTACGTCGTCGAAGTGCAGCCCAAGCGCAAGACGCAGGTCGCACAGGATGACAAGCCGGTCTACACCGGCGAGCGCCTCACTCTTAACTTCCAGGAAATCGAGACTCGCGCGGTCCTGCAGCTTCTCGCGGACGCGAGCGGCCAGAACATCGTCGTCAGCGACTCCGTGAACGGCAATGTAACTCTGCGCCTGCAGAACGTGCCGTGGGATCAGGCTCTCGACATCGTTCTGCGCACGAAGGGACTCGATAAGCGCAGGCAGGACAACGTCATTATCGTCGCGCCGCAAGAAGAGTTGGCGGCCCGCGAGAAGGCTGATCTCGCTGCCAAGAAGGACATCCAGGAGCTCGCGCCGTTACGCGCCGAGTATCTGCAGGTGAACTATGCGAAGGCGGCTGAGATGGCCGCGCTCATCAAGACACAGAGCGGCTCGCTCTTGTCCGCCCGCGGTAGCGTTGCCGTTGACGAACGTACCAACACGTTGTTGTTGCAGGATACCGCCGATCGCCTCGGTGACATTCGCCGCCTCGTCGCGACGCTAGATATCCCAGTTCGGCAGGTACTCATCGAGTCCCGCATCGTGGTGGTTACCGACGACTTCAACCGTGAACTGGGTGCGCGAGTAGGTCTCACGACCGTCAATGCCAACGGTAACGGCGTTGTCACCACCTCCGGAACCGCGGCGGCGACCGACTCGATCACCAGTACTGCCGCGACGAACTCCGCGACGAATGGGGGCAATCCGTTCCCCGTCACCATTCCTGCGGGCGCCAACGCGCCGGAGCGTTACAACGTCAACCTGCCGGTCGCGAATCCTGCCGGTAGCTTTGCGCTCGGTATTCTCGGCAACAACTTCCTGGTGGACCTCGAGCTCTCGGCCGCGCAGGCGGAGACCAAGGCGGCGGTCATTTCCTCGCCCCGTGTCATCACCGCGAATCAGAAGGAAGCCACCATCGAGCAGGGTACGGAAATTCCCTACCAGCAGTCGGCCTCGAGCGGCGCGACCACGATCAGCTTCAAGAAGGCGGTGCTGTCACTGAAAGTGACCCCGCAGATCACACCGGACAACCGGATCATTCTCGACCTCGATGTCAGGAACGACAGTATCGGCACCATCACCGTCCTTTCCGGCGGTGTGAACGTGCCCTCGATCGATACGAAGGAGATCGCGACCCAGGTGCTGGTGAACGACGGGCAGACCGTCGTGCTCGGCGGCATCCTGCAGACCACTGCGCGCGATTCCAGCACAAAGGTGCCTTATCTCGGCGATATCCCGGTGCTTGGCAACCTCTTCAAGACGTCGACCAAGACCGACAACAAGGATGAGTTGTTGATTTTTGTGACGCCCAAGATCGTTCGCGAAGGCGTCAACGTGTATTGATGCGACAGGAACGCGTCGCCAACCCAGTTTCTCAGGTAAAAGGAACATGCGTACATTAGCGTCGATATTCGCCGCGGGAGCCTTTGCGCTCGCACTGAGCGGTTGTGGTGACAGCGGCAACGGCCAGCTCACCACGGGCACCGGTGGAAGCACCGGAGGGTCCACCGGTAGTACGACCGGCAATGGTGGGTCGACCACCACGACTCCGGTGTACTCGCTGGGCAACGGCACGGGCGCCAGCTTTCAGACCGGCATGATCGGGCTGACGAGCTCTACCCTTTCCGCTGGCGGAAGTACGAGTCTGACCGTAAACATTGTCGATCAGACCGGCACGCCTTACACCAGCACGACGCCGACTACTATCACGTTCAACTCGCCGTGTATGAGTCAGGGCCTCGCAACGATCGTGGCCTCCGGCACGAGTGGTTCGGGCCCGACTGCTGGCACGATCACCACTACCAACGGCACTGGATCTGCAACCTACGCTGCCAAGGGTTGCAGCAACTCTGATGTGATCACCGCTTCTGCCATCGTAGGCAGCGCCACGTTGACGGCGACGGGTACGATCACGGTTGCCGCGGCGAGTATCGGGTCCATTCAATTCGTTTCCGCGACGCCCCAGAACGTTGGTCTAAAGGGTACTGGGTTGGGTGAAACCTCAACCGTGGTCTTCAAGGTCGTGGATTCGACTGGCGGAGCCCGCCCCAACGCGGCCGTCACGTTCAGCCTGAATACGACTGTCGGTGGCATGAGCATTTCGCCGACTACTGCAACCTCCGGGGCCGACGGCACCGTGCAAACGGTCGTGAGTGCCGGAACCGTTCACACGTCCGTACGGGTAACGGCAACGATCGCCTCACCTGCCCTCAGCACTCAATCGAGCGTGTTGACGGTAACCACGGGCTTGCCGGCGTCCCGGGCGTTCTCTCTGGCGGTCGGAGCGCCTACTTACGGTACGGGACCCAGCACTCTCGCCTGCCCGAACGTTGAAGCCTACAACCAGGATCTCGTAACCGTCCCCATCACGACGCAGCTCGCCGACCGATATAACAATCCGGCGCCCGATGGCACTGCTGTTTCATTCACTACGGATGGCGGTCATATTGTTGGCAGCTGCACCACGCCTCTTACGAATCCGGGCGACGGTACTTGTAAGGTCACCTGGACTAGCGCGAATCCACGCCCACAACTGGCTGATGACACGCCGCCGTTGCTGGCCGCGGGTCGCGCCAAGATTCTGGCCACGGCGATTGGCGAAGAGTCGTTTACCGACGTGAACGCCAGCGGCTTCTGGCAAACCGGCGATGCGTTCGACAACCTCGGCGAGCCGTATCGCGACGATAACGAGAACGGCCAGTACGATTCCGGTGAGTACTTCCTGGACTACAACCAGGACGGAAAGTGGAATGCTGGAGCCGGCTCGTTCATAGGAATCACCTGCTCGGGCACCACGGCCGGCTCGACTTGCAGCACCACGACCCTGGCGATCGGCGTGTCCTCGCTAATCATCATGTCGACCGGTGGCGCCCAGATCAGTGCCCAGACCTCGGGGCAAGTGACCCACGGTGGAACCAGTGCGATCGCGTTCAACGTCCAGGACTTGAACGGCAACCCAATGGCGGCGGGCACGACCGTCTCCGTGACGGCAGACTCGGGCGTCGGGTCGATCAGCCCGGCGTCCGCGAGCTTTATCATCGGCTGCCAGAGTAATGTTGGCGGGACCAACTTTACGTCGAGCGTAATGGGGGCGACGACGCCCGGCGCCGGAAATGTCACGATCCTGGTGACCTCGCCCGGTACCCATTCGCAAACCATCCTGAGCATTCCGTTCGTCAACAATTGACGGGTGCTCGTTAGACGCATGCCACGCAGCGGCCGCCTTCGGGCGGCCGCTTGCTTTTGTCACGGGCCAAAAGCCACCCTCGACGCTTTTGTTATGCTCGCTGTCACCTATGCTCGGCAAGACCAACGTATTCCTCGTCGGCCCGATGGGTTCCGGCAAAACGGCCGTGGGCCGGTATCTCGCGCGCCTGCTGGATCTGACTTTCCACGACAGTGATGCCGAGATCGAGCGCCGCACCGGCGTTGATATCCCCTTCATATTCGAGAAGGAAGGCGAAGCGGGCTTCCGGCAGCGGGAACGGGAGGCCATCGAAATCCTTACCGCGATGGACCGTATCGTGCTCGCTACTGGGGGCGGCGCCGTGCTCCTGGGCGAGAACCGCCGTCATCTGGCCGATCGTGGCTGCGTGGTTTACCTCGAAACGTCCGTCATTCAGCAAGTGGAGCGTGTGAAGCAGGGGCGCACTCGGCCGCTGCTGAGCAATGTCGATTCGACGTCCAAACTTTCGCAACTCCTGGTCGAGAGAGCGCCGCTCTATGGCGAGATCGCCGATGTCGTCGTTTCGACTGACGGGCGGAAAGTTCGCAGCGTCGCAGAGGACATTCTGCGTGAGCTCGGCTCGTCGGCGGTGCGGTAGGAGGCGGAGGCTCCCGGCACGTTCGATGCATAAGCACGTATACTGCCGCGCGGATCACGCCAGACTACCCCGGCGTCGTGCAGTCACGTGAATACTCTGAAGGTCGAACTAGGCAGTCGTAGCTACCCGATCCTGATTGGCGATGGCCTGGTCGGCCAGCCGGATCTGTTGGGCGAGCATGTGTCAGCACGCGATGTGCTTATCGTCAGCAACACGACGGTTGCTCCGCTTTATCTGGATACATTGTCGGCCGCTCTCGAGCCACGCCGCGTGGTCGAAGTCATTCTGCCGGACGGCGAGTCCCACAAAACCCTAGCGAATGTCGCGCGAATCCTCGATGTCCTGGTGGCGAATCGTTTTGCCCGGGATTGCACTGTTGTGGCGCTCGGCGGCGGGGTCGTAGGCGATATGGCCGGATTCGCTGCCGCCACCTACCAGCGTGGCGTCTCCTACGTCCAGGTGCCGACGACCCTGCTATCCCAGGTGGACTCATCGGTCGGCGGCAAGACCGGGGTCAATCATCCCGGGGGAAAGAACCTCATCGGCGCTTTTCACCAGCCCATTGTCGTGCTGGCCGACACCCGCACCCTCACGAGCCTGCCTCCCCGCGAGCTGCGAGCCGGACTCGCCGAGGTGATCAAGTACGGGCTCATCTGCGATCCGCAATTTTTTGCGTGGCTGGAAAT
>DATBCZ010000150.1:0-3477 GCA_036270175.1 Steroidobacteraceae bacterium
GGTAGCGGCCATACCCGCACGCTGGCTCTCGGTGAGTCCACTCACTGGACCCACATTCTGGCGGAGCAAAAAGGCCAGATCGCCGAGCTCAAGAGCCAATTACAGGAGCGCGTGGACGCCATGGCCATGCGGCTCGGCGAAGTGAATGCGCATGTCATCCGGCTCGATGCGCTGGGCAAGCGCCTCACCGAGATGGCCGATATTGATAATCGTGAGTTCGACTTCGGTCGGGATCCGCCGAGTGGTGGTCCCGAGTCGGACGGCGAGGGCGTGAGCGCCCAGGTCCCCGATCTCTCCGCGATGCTGACGGCTCTCGAGCAGCGTGTGGACCTGCGTGACTCGCAGCTCGCGGCGCTGGAGAACGTGATCCTCGCAAAAGAGCTCAAAGAGCAGATTCATCCAGAGGGTCGCCCGGTGACCGGCGGCTTCATTTCCTCTTATTTCGGCGAGCGGGAAGACCCGTTCAGCGGCCACGAGGCCTACCACAAGGGCGTGGACTTCGCGGGCACGACGGGCTCACACGTCATGGCCGTCGCGGCGGGCGTCGTGACCTGGGCCGGAGAGCGGACTGGTTACGGCAACCTGGTTGAGATCAATCACGGTGATGGCTACGTGACCCGCTACGCGCACAACGAGCGCACGCTCGTCCGAGTGGGCCAGACGGTGAAGCGCGGCGAATCGGTTGCCCTGATGGGCTCCACGGGGCGCTCGACCGGACCGCACGTCCATTTCGAGGTGATCCGCAACGGCCGACAGGTGGATCCGCTATCGTTTATTGGACGCTGAGTCCCAGCCTTGTCTGTGCGCTGCGCGCAACTTTCCCGCGGGTCGTAAGCGCCCCGCGAAATGCAGCGGCGCTATCCGCCGGTAAGACCAAAACCACTCCCACCTCCCGTAGCGAGCGGCAGGGCTCGCCGCTTGAGCAAGTACCCCGCCGCCCCCACTTCCATCGCAGCGTAGAACCAATTGGGCGCTGCCCGCGTCTATTGCGTACAATACGCCGCTTTCGAAAGCCCGGCCGTTCGCATAAGCGCTTGTCGGGAAACACAATTTTCGCTTCAGGACTGTCAAGTGCTGCACTTTCTCACGCGCCTTTTTGGCAGCCGCAACGAGCGGCTCGTCCGCAGCTACGGCCGCTATGTCCGTGCCGCTGCCGAGCTCGAGCCGTCGATTCAACGGCTGAGTGACGCGGAGCTGCGCGGCAAGACCGATGAATTCCGCCGTCGTCTGAAGGAGGGCGCGACTCTCGACGATCTGTTGCCCGAGGCGTTTGCCGTGGTGCGCGAAGCGGCGCAACGCACGCTCAAGATGCGTCACTTCGATGTGCAGCTCATCGGCGCCACGGTGTTGAACAAGGGAATGATCGCCGAGATGCGCACCGGCGAAGGCAAGACGCTGATGTCGACGCTCGCGGCGTATCTGAACGCGCTGCCGGGCGAGGGTGTTCACATCGTCACGGTGAACGAATACCTGGCACAGCGTGACGCCGACTGGATGGCCCCGATCTATCGTTTTCTCGGGCTCACCGTTGGCGTGATCAAGAACGCGCAGAGCCCGCCGGAGAAGCGCGAGGCTTACGCGTGCGATATCACCTACGGCACCAACAACGAATTCGGCTTCGACTACCTGCGTGACAATCTGGCGTTTCGCCTCGAGGACAAAGTGCAGCGTGGGCTCGCCTACGCGGTTGTCGACGAAGTGGACTCGATCCTCATCGATGAGGCACGCACGCCGCTCATCATCTCCGGCCCGGCGGAGGAGAGCACCGAGCTGTATCTCAAGATCAACAAGCTCGTGCCACGCCTGACGAAGCAGTTGGAGGAGGAAGGTCCCGGCGACTTTTCTGTCGAGGAGAAGACGAAGCAGGTCCACATCACGGAGGACGGCCATGAGCACGTCGAGCAGCTCATGCTGCAGGATGGCCTACTGCGCGAGGGTGAGAGTCTGTATGACCCCACCAACATCCGTCTGATGCATCACCTCAACGCGGCGCTGCGTGCGCACGCGTTGTACAAGCGCGATGTCGAATACATCGTGCGCAACGGCGAGATCATCATCGTCGACGAGTTCACCGGGCGCACGATGCAGGGCCGCCGTTGGTCGGACGGCCTACACCAGGCGGTCGAAGCGAAGGAAGGCGTGCGCGTGCGCGAGGAGAACCAGACGGTCGCCTCGATCACGTTCCAGAACTATTTCCGACTCTATAAGAAACTTGCCGGTATGACCGGCACGGCCGACACCGAGGCGCCTGAGTTCCTGCAGATCTATGGCCTCGAAGTTGTGGTGATCCCGACGCACCGGCCGATGATCCGCAAGGACATGGCGGACTTCGTGTATCTCACGCAGACCGACAAGTTCAAGGCGATCATCGAGGACATCCGCGATTGTGTGGAGCGCGAGCAGCCCGTGCTCGTCGGCACGACGTCCATCGAGACGTCCGAATTCCTCTCCGGGTTGCTGAAGGCCGAGAACATTCCCCACGAAGTGCTCAACGCCAAACAGCATGAGCGCGAGGCGCAGATCGTCGCGCAGGCCGGCCGACCCGGCGGTGTGACCATCGCGACCAACATGGCGGGCCGCGGCACGGACATCGTCCTCGGCGGCAAGTTCGACGCCGAAATATTGGACGCTGGCGAGATCGACGAAGCGACCCGGGAGAAGATGCGCGCTGAGTGGCAGGAGCGGCATGACAAAGTGCTCGCGGCGGGCGGCCTGCACATCATTGGCACGGAGCGCCACGAGTCACGCCGTATCGACAACCAGCTGCGCGGCCGCTCTGGACGCCAGGGCGATGCGGGCTCGAGCCGTTTCTATCTGTCGATGGAAGACAACCTCATGCGCATCTTCGGCGATCCGATGCGCACGAAGCGCCTGCTGCAGATGGCGGGCATGAAGGAAGGCGAGGTGATCGAGAGCGGCATGCTCACCCGGCAGATCGAGAAGGCGCAGCGGAAGGTCGAGTCGCATAACTTCGATATCCGCAAACAGCTCCTCCTGTTTGATGACGTCGCGAACGACCAGCGTAAGGTCGTCTACCAGCAGCGCACCGAAATCATGGGGACGGAGGATCTCTCGGCGGCGATTCGCGGGATCATGGCAGAAGCGGTGGGCGAGCTCGTCGACCAGCACATGCCCAAGAGCGGCGCCAGCTCGGACTGGGATCTACAGGGTTTGACCGACTCACTCACGCGAGATTTCAACGTCACTGTCGATCCGAAGACGTGGCTTGCGCAGGAGCCGGAGCTCGAGGAGCAAACCTTGCGCACGCGGGTCATCAGCGCGGTGAACGACGCCTATGATGCGAGAACGGCGCGCTCCGGCACAGAAATCATGCGCCACATCGAGAAAGAAGTGATGCTGAAGATGTTGGATCAGCACTGGCGCGAGCACCTGGCTGCGATGGATTACCTGCGCCAGGGGATTCATCTGCGCGGTTACGCGCAGAAGGATTATCGGTTCGAGTACAAGCGCGAGGCA
>DATBCZ010000151.1:0-11364 GCA_036270175.1 Steroidobacteraceae bacterium
AAGCCCAGCGCCACCAACCCGCCCGAGTTGCGGCGGTTACGCGGTGAGACCTCCAGAATCATGCGGCCGATCAACCCGATCACGAACAGCCCGAAGATCCACCCCATGAGCTGCACGTTGAGGCGCATGTCCCCGTTCAGAACATGACTGAACTCGTGCCCAATGACTCCCTGCAACTCGTCTCGGCTGAGACGATCGAGTGCGCCCTGCGTGACGGTGACCGCCGCATTTGCCGGACTATGGCCGGCGGCGAATGCATTGATGCCGGGCTCCTGCTCGAGCACGTACACCTCCGGCATCGGCACGCCCGAGGCGATCGCCATCTCCTCCACGACGTTGAGCAGCCGCTTCCGCTTCAGGTCCGCTGTATCGCTCGATACCGGAACGCCACCCAGCGAGCGCGCCACGACGCCACCGCCGCCGCGCAGCTCCATGGATTTGTAGAGGCTGGCGAGACCCAACACCCCCATGACCAACAGGGTGCAAACAACCACCTGTTGAGGGTTGGCCCGCGCGTAATCCAGCGCGCTCAGACCGTAGCCGACGCTGCGACCGGCGAGAAACGTGAACAACACGAAATCGAGCGCCAGCGCGACTGCCAGCAACGCGACGATGAAGGCGAAGATCAGCCAGCGCGTCTGACCGCGCGCGGCTGCCTGACGTGAGTAGAAATCCACCGTGGCTGCGGGTTCGGCCAGCCGGCCGTCAGGTGAAGCTCACCTTCGGCGCTTCGCGCGCCTCCGGCTTCGCGATTTCCAAGGGCTGCGCCGGCTGAAACCCGAACATGCCGGCCGCGATGTTGCTCGGAAAGGTCTCCCGCGAATTGTTGTAGGTCATGACGGAGTCGTTGTAGGCCTGCCGTGCGAAGGCCACCTTGTTTTCCGTCGAGGTCAGCTCCTCGGAGAGCTGCATCATGGTCTGGTTGGCCTTCAGATCGGGATAGGCTTCGGCCACGGCCATGAGCCGGCCCAATGCGCCGCCCAACTGTTGGTCCGCGCCAGAGAGGTTCTGGACGGCGGCGGCGTTGGCGGGATCGGCGGCGGCGACTTTCAACCCCTCGTAGGCGGAATTGCGGGCGCGGATCACAGCTTCGAGCGTCTCGCGCTCGTGCTTGATGTAACCCTTGGCAATCTCGACGAGGTTGGGGATGAGGTCGTAGCGACGGGTGAGCTGCACATCGATCTGGGCGAAGGCGTTCTTGAACGCGTTACGCGCCATGACCAGGCGGTTGTACGTCGATACGAAAACGAGCACGAGCCCGATAACCAGCAGCAGTACGATCCAGCCCATGGCCAACCCCCGAAAACAGTCGTCATAAAGTGGCGGAAAGTCCCGGGGCAAATCCCTGTCCCGCGCGCCACCGCAGGGTAGCACTGCAACAGTATTTCACGCCGGCGCGAGAACACGCCATGCGAGATCGTATTTATATGACGCGATGCGCGGGTTTAGGGACCTTCGACCCGATTGCGCCACCCACGAGGCACCCTCGGCTGCTGAAAGCATCGATTTTGGAGCAGCGGTCCACCGTACGGAGCGGTCCTTACAAATCCTCGGGGCAATTAAGTCGTGTGGGTGTCCAACTCGCTGCCGACGTTGGCATAATTGCCACGTCCGCGTAGAAACTAGAAACTAATTAGAAGACCGCGAGGCTCGATTTCAGTGGAACGTCGCCTGCATACAAGGCACCGCGCTAGGACGATTGTCTACATTATGGTTCCCGGGGGCCGCCGCAAGCTTTGTAAGGCGGTCAATCTCAGCGCGACCGGGGTGTTCATCGAAACCACCAACCTCGGCTTGCGCAAGGGCCAGCAGGTCATCCTGGCTTTCGCCATCAATCTCGGCGCCATTACCAAGCTACACCGCCGTACCGCGGTGGTCGCCCATGTTTCCCGGGGTGGCACGGGGCTGATGATGGAAAGCTATAGCGCCCGCTCGGGCTGAGGTCTGCACCAAGGCTGAGCGCGCAGCGAGGCTGTGGTCCGGCAGTAGCGCCAAGGCCATCGTGGCGGGAGCGCAAACGCTCTATCCCGACGCTAGTCACGGCCAATGAATTGCGTATGCTGCGGCCCATAAATAGAGGGCCGCCCCACATGAGTCTCGACCATTCCCGCCGTCGCCTGCTTCAGAAACTGGCCGTCGGTGTCCCTCTCCTGCCCCTGGCGGCCTACCAATTGAAGAACGTCGCAGCGGCGGCCGACGCGCCCTTCCTGAGCCCGGACGCCAAGGAAGCCCAGGCAGTGAAATACGTGGAGGACGCCTCCAAGGCGAAGGGCGCGGCACCCGGGAGTACCTGCGCGAACTGCGCCGTCTACCAGGGACATGCCGGCGCCGCCGCGGGCCCCTGCCAGATATTCCCCGGTAAACAGGTCAAGGCCGCCGGCTGGTGCTCCTCCTGGGCGCCGCAGATTTAGGTGAGTCAACCTCCTAGGCTAGGCTGAATCACGCTGCCCGACCTGGATCCCACCGAGCCGACCCTCCTGCGGCGAATTCTGCGCTCCGTCGAAGCCTTCCTGAAGGTGGAGACGGCGGGCGGCGTCGCTCTCCTGGTCGCCACCGCGATCGCTCTGATCTGGGCGAACTCGCCTTGGGGGGACCATTACACGAGCCTCTGGAGCGCGACGATTCCCCGCGACCTCGCCGGGCCGGGCGTCCACCTCCCCAACTTCATCGCCGCGCGCCCCCTGCACTTCTGGATCGACGACGGGCTCATGACCCTCTTCTTCCTGGTCGTCGGACTGGAGATTCGCCACGAATTGCGCCATGGCGCATTGTCGGACCCCAGGATCGCAAGGCTCCCGATCCTGGCCGCGCTCGCCGGCGTCCTGATGCCGGCGCTCATCTATCTCCTGATGAACACCGACCCCGTGTCCCGACGAGGCTGGGCGGTGCCGACGGCGACCGACATCGCGTTCGCAGTAGGAATCCTTTCGCTCTTGGGAAAGGGCGTCCCGCCGGCGTTGCGCATGCTGCTACTCACCGTCGCCATCATCGACGACATCGTGGCCGTCTTCATCATCGCCTCGACCTACTCCAAGGGCATCGGACTGCCGGGAGTCGCTCTCGCAGGAGCCGGAGCGCTGCTCGTCTGGATCATGCAAAGGCTGCGCATCCGAGCGGCGCCGGCCTACATCCTTCCTGGGATGTTGGTGTGGTTCGGGCTGCTGCGCGCGGGCATCCACCCCGCCCTGGCCGGAGTCGTGTTGGGTCTGATGGCGCCCGCCAACGCCCAATCGAATCACCTGCAGCGGTTGCTCCATCCGTGGGTCGCATACGCCATCATGCCCCTGTTCGCGCTTGCCAATGCAGGAGTGAGTTTCAAAGCGCTCTCGCTCGAAGCCGGTCTGCCTCGGACCGTCGGCCTGGGAATCATTTTCGCGCTGGTTCTGGGCAAACCTCTTGGGATCGTTGCCGGCGCGGCAGCAGCGGTTCGTTCCGGGATGTGTACCTTGCCAGTGGAAGTCCGCTGGCCTCACATGGCCCTGTTAGGCTGCCTCGGTGGCATTGGTTTTACGATGTCCATCTTCATCGCCAACCTCGCCTTTCCCGATCCCACGCTGCTGGCCGCTAGCAAATGCGCCGTACTCATCGCCTCGACCATTGCGGCAACGGCTGGCCTGCTGGCCGGCCGTTACATCTCAGTGCCCATCAAAGAATGACTTCGCCGCGTACAGGCAGAACGGCGGTATCAGCGTCGAGTGATAGACCTGCAATACGGCCATCGCGCCACCGTCCGTAGCACCACCGATCACCGCGGCCACCTCGACGGCGGCCTTCGCGGCTGCAAAGCCAGTCTTTTCGTTCGCATAGGGATCGCCGCTCGCGGCCGATGAATCCACATCCAGTAAGGTCACCGAGGTCGTCGGGGCTGTCGAAGCCCAATAGCCGTCGATGAGCTGCGTGTTGAGATAAAACACGGTCGGATCACTGTCGCCGGCGCACAGCAGAACTGGCGCTGTCGGCGCCCAGTTCCTGAGATCGTTGCTCTTCAAGTCCTGCCGCAGGGCCAAACCTGGCGCGGCGGCCGCTACGCCCGTGGTCGTCGTCGGGTACCCGCCGTCGGGGTTGGCCGCCGCGTCCTGCAGATACGCCAACCGGTAGGCATTCGTGACCAGATCATTGGTACCAAACCCCAGGGCGAAGGACGGCGCGAGATTCGCCGGCGTCGTCGCAGGCGTCATGGCGGCATACGCGGGACTGGGCGCAGTGCTGTTGAACAGGGCGTTCTGCGGCAGTTGGCCATTGCTATAGATCGCGGTGATGGCGTTCGTACTCGGAAGCAATTCATCGGCTCCCGCAGCGTATTGCGCCTCAAACACATCCGTGGGGTTCGTGTAGACATTCTTGTACGAATGTTGATAACTGGTGACCAGGAGGTCGAAATTCGCGGGCGCGCTCATGTCGACCTCGCCCATGAAAATAGCGTCGCCGAAGGCCGCCAGCGCATAGGGCCCGGACATCGGCGCCGCTGCTGTCACCACGGTGCCGGCGGCCTGCATCGCCTTGTGCGTGGCCATCGCAACATAACCGCCTTGCGAGTACCCGGAGATGAACAACTTGCCGCTATCACTGGTGCTCGCCGTCGTGTAGGCGCTGCGCGCCGCGGCCAGCGAATCGATCATGTCCTTGGACTGTTGGTCGCCATTGAGATAGGGATGATAGGACAGCGTGGAAGTGTCATATCCGGCGTAGTTGGGGGCGACGACGATGTACCCCTGCGAGGCGAATACCGACGCCATGAGCAACGCCTCGCTGTTGCCGGTCAGATCGGCCATGTTGAAGGTCTTCGAGGCATTCGTGCCATGGGCGTACATCACGAGCGGACGGGGTCCCTGACACGAAGCGGCACTCCCGGTCGGAACCATGAGCGCGCCGGAGGCCGTAGTCGCCTCACCAGCCCCGCCGACGGTCTCGTACTTCATGTGGTAGACGTTCACGGTACAGGTTGGCGAAAAGGTGAGCTGTAGCAACAGCTTGCCCAACGGATCGCTGCTCAGCAGCGAAAGAAGATCCGCCGCGGAGTACGAGCCCGCCAAAGTCGGTGTTTCCAGCAATTGCCCGCGCGTCGGAGTGGTCGCGGCGGGGGTGGAGGGAGCGTTATCGTGGCCGCCGCAAGCGGCCAACGATGCAACCGCGGCAAGCGTGGCCAGAAGACGAATCGTCCGGAACATCGAGAGTCCTCACAGCGGGCCTGAGATGAACAGGCCCGCTTAAGGAACTCACGAGAGATGCAAAAGTTCGCATGGACTCGAGGGTGGGCGGCCCGAACAATCCAGTCAGCAGGAGACGCCGTGCACTGGAGCGGTCGGGCCGCAGCCCCTGTAGCGATCGGCTTACTTGGCTTCCTTCGCCTTCGCTTTCGCCGCCGCGCAATCCGCCTTGCTCATCTCCACGAAGCCCTTGCCCTTGCAGGAGTTCTGACCCTTGCAGGAATTGCTGGCGCTCTTGCAAGCCGACTGGCCCTTGCAGGAGTTCACGCCCGTACAGTGCACGGTGTCATCGGCCGCCGCCGCAGTACCCACGAAAGCCGTGCCGAAGAGCATCGCCGCGGCGGTTGCAACAGCAACGCCAGTAGTGTTTTTTGCGCGCATCAAAATGTCCTCATTGAAATGGATTTTCGCAGTTCCGGTACGCAACCATTGCAACCGGTCAGTGGGGTAGACCGGGCGGTTGCTGAAATTGTCACCGCCCGCCCTGCGAAATACCTGCTTTACATAGGACGGCTGCCGGCCACCGGCTGCCCAACCACGGCACCGCCGCGAGTGGTCCGGTCATACCAACGCTGCAACAGGTAATCGAGCGACACTGACCCGGACCCGGCGATAGCCAGCCAGAGAAACAGCGCGAGATACTCAAACTCATCGAATCCCAGCAACGTCTCGAGTGAGTCGACCTCACCCCAGCGCGCCGACTTGATCGCCACGATCATGGTGACACCCAGGGCGCCCGCGGAGATACGGGTCAACAGGCCCAGCAGGAGAAACAGACCGCCGAAGAACTCGATACCGGAGGTGAGCGGGGTAAAGAAATGCGGGAAGGGAATGCCCCAGCCGATGAAGTTTTCCGTGATCTGGGGCAGGTTGTTGAGCTTGCCCCAACCGCTCCACAAGAACACCCAACCAACGGTGATGCGGGCAAACAGCGGCGCCAGCCATGTCAGGTATTGCGCCACGCTGCGCGGCCAGTCGATGAGCCAACGGACGAGGAATTTCATGAGCGCTCCGGTTACGAATTCGTTAGTAGGAGACCCCTGCCGCCTGCCGGCGGCGATTTTCAGGGCTCACGGCACGGACCGGTTCGCCCCGAGTCTTATTGCACGGTTTCCGCCACCTGTGGTCCTGCCGAGCGGTATCCTTGGCTCACCTGCCTCCGGCCTGAGCCGGACCCATGATACGGCGGCCACAACCAGTAATGGATATCCAGCGACAATGAGGGGCGTGCGCAATTCCGGGACCGAAACCCCGGTCTCCTCCTTTGACGGGTCAACCGTTGGCGCCCCAGCAGGGGACCCCATCGTTCGGTTGTTCGAGTCCATGCGTCCGGATCTGCTGCGTTTCGCCCATTGGCTGGCGCGGGACCGGGCCATTGCGGAGGACATCGTGCAGGAGGCCCTGCTACGCGCCTGGCGCTCCCGTGACGCGCTGAAGGATCAGGCTGCGGCGCGCGCGTGGCTGTTGACCATAGTGCGCCGTGAGCACGCGCGTCTTTATGAGCGCAAACGTTTGGAGCTGGTGGCCTTGGACGACGGAATCGAGCTGGAAGGCATGCCGTCCCCGCCGGGACCCGACAGTGAGATCGACTCGCTGCGGGGAGCAATTCTGAAACTACCCTTGGAATATCGTGAGCCGTTGATCATGCAGGTGCTTGGAGGGTTTTCTACTGCCGAGATCGCCGAGGAACTGAGCTTGTCCTCCACGGCGGTCTTGACCCGACTTTTCCGGGCACGCAACAAGCTACGGACGATGTACGGCCTGACGCCCGCGCCGGATGCTCCGGACAGCGAGGGCGTGCTATGAACCACAACGAAGCCCGACTGCTCATCGGCGGAGATCCGCACACCGTACCGCCGGAGCTTGCCGAGCACCTGGCAGGCTGCCCCGAGTGCGCGCAGTTCCAGCGTGAGATGACCCTGCTCGATGACAACATACGGCGCGCTTTGGAGCAGGCACCCCTCAGCATGGCGCCGCCGGCCACGACTCCGGCCACTGTCACTCCCATCGCGAATGCCCCGGGAACGCAGCGGCGTAAGCGCGCGAGATCCTGGTCCGGCTGGGCCCTGGCAGCGGGTGTGGCGGCCATCTCGATGATCGCGGTCTGGACGCTGCGCCCTAGCGACTCTTTGGCGCACGACGTGGTGGCGCACATCCAGTACGAGTCGAACAGTTGGTCGAGCAACGAGCAAGTACCCGCGGCCAACGTAAAAGAAACACTAGCCAAGGCGGGTGTGGCGATCGACATGGACTCCGACAAAGTCATGTACGCTCACAGCTGCCTGTTCCGCGGCCACGTGGTACCGCACCTGGTCGTCAGCACCCCACAGGGCCGGGTAACTGTCATGGTCCTTCCCCACGAGAACGTGAAGCACCGTATGAGCTTTCACGAGGACGGCATGTCTGGTGTGATCACTCCGGCCCCACATGGAAGCCTTGCAGTGATCATGCAGGGAAACGAGAACGTCGACGCGGTCGCCCAACAGGTCCAGCAGTCGGTGCGCTGGCTGCCCTCGCAGACCTAAGATGTTCTGACGGCAGCGCTGGGAACGGATCGGACCAGCGCGGGATAGTAATAGAGGAGCGATCCGGTGCGTGCCAGATAGTGCACGTAGAACGCGGCCCACAGTCCCGTGTTGCCCCAGGGCAGTAGCAACCACCAGGCGACCAGAAAAATCACCAGCGACGCGAGCATCGCGTTTCTCATGTCCGCGGTGCGCGTGGCGCCGATGAAGATGCCGTCGAGCTGAAATGCCCAGACACCTAACAGCGGAGCCGCGGCCGCCCAAGGCAGGTACGCGCGCGCGGCAGCGCGGGCGGAGCTGTCGACCGTAAGGCCATCTATGAATAACGGCCCGCAAAGCGCCAACACCGACGTGAGTAGAACGGCAACAGCGGCCGCCCAAAGAGTCGTCACCCGGGCGGCAACCGTGAGGCCGTCGCGGTGGGCGCCGCCGACGGCGCGCCCGACGAGCGCTTCGGCTGCGAACGCCAGCCCGTCGAGAAAGAACGCGCACGCCGCGATGAACTGCATCAGGATCGAGTTTCCCGCCAGGATGACATCACCCTGCCGGGCGCCCGCGGACGTGAACCAGACAAACACGGTTATCAGGGCCAGCGACCGGATCATGATGTCGCCATTCACGGAGAAGACCCGCCTCAGCCGCGCCGGCGCCAGGATGCGGGGCAGGGACCAGCGGCCGCCGAGCCGACGCAGATACCACACCGCTACAGCCACTCCGGCCGCCGCGGCGATATATTCCGCCAGCGTGGTTCCGAAGGCCACGCCCCTCACATCCCATCCGAAACCCAACACGAAAATCATATCGAGCGCCATGTTGGTGAGGTTCAGGATCAACTGCAGCACCAGGCCGATATCGGTGCGCCCGAGCCCGATGAACCAGCCGAGCAGAGCGTAGTTCGCGAGGGTGGCCGGCGCCGCCCAGATGCGCACGTCGAAGTAGCCGCGCGCCAGTCGCTCAACTTGCGGGCTCGCTCCGAGCAACGCGAAGGCAGTCGCGCGAATCGGCCATTGCAACAGGATCAGACACGCACCGGCACTGGCGGCGATCAACAGCGCGCGTCCCAACCCCGCGGCCAACTCGGCATCATCCCGTGCACCCAACGCCTGCGCCGTGAGCCCGGTGGTCCCCATACGCAGAAAGCCGAAGCCCCAGAAGACGAAAGTGAAGATGAGCGAGCCGACCGCCACCGCCCCGATGTAGATCGGATTCGGGTAGTGGCCGACGATGGCCGTATCCACGACACCGATGAGCGGCGTCGAGACATTCGAAATCATGACCGGCACCGCGATCGCGAGCACGGCGCGATGTGTCAGGGGGGTGCCCGAGGGCGGCGGCCCATTCATGTTTACCCCAACTCCAACATACCCACCGGGTCGAATGAGGGGTTCGGCTCGCGGGGAAGATAACCGCGCGGATTGCACACGACGCGCGTCCCATTCACCACGTAATCGATCGACTCGTGGGTATGGCCGTGAATCCAGAGCGCCACGGGCGGTCGTACGAGGTGATCCAGGTCGCTCGCGAAACAAGGGTTGAAGCGGGTTCCCTCGTACTTGGGATGAATACTTTGCCGATGTGGCAGATGGTGGGTCACGACGACCGTCGGGCCGGAAAAGGGCTCGGCCAGGCGTTGCGCCAGCCACTGGGTCTGCGTGACATGGAGCTCGCGTACGAGAGGGGGACTGAGCGGCTCACCCTCAGCCCACTTGATCATCCTGAAGTCGTTCATTTCAATCGCCGCATCCGCCATCGCGCGATCCAGGTCGGCCGGCGTCGATCCATACAACGCATAGTCGGTCCAGAGTGTCGTGCCGAGAAAGCGCGTCCCGCCCAGAATGAGTGCATCGCGGTCGAGCAGGTGAACGCCGAGATGCCGCGCCTCCGTGCGCAGCTCGTCGAGCGCAACCGGCAAGTGAGCACCGAAGTACTCGTGATTGCCAGGGACATAGACTATCGGCGTGTCAGGGAACTGGCGCCGCGCCCATTGCACCCCGTGCGTGCCGACGGAAATATCGCCCGCGAGCACGACCGCGTCCGCCAACGCCGGCGGTGGCGTCCAGTCGAAAAACTCCAGGTGCAGGTCAGAAAAAATTCTGAGACGACGGATCTCCATGATGGGACGGCAGCGGAAAATGCCGTCAGGGGTTCTCCTTCACGTACTGTGCCTTGCCATTACCGAACGACCAATCTTCAGGCGCCACGGGGACGAGGTTGATGAGCACATCCTCAGGTCTAACGCCGGGATCGCGGGCGAGCCGCTCGGTGATCGCTTTATACAAAGCAAGCTTGACGTTCATCGCGCGCTGGTTCAAAACAATCTGAATCATGACTATATCATTCGCGTGGACACCATCGGCAATCGCGCGACGGTATTGGGCCGACTTACCCTGACGCATGGCGATACGAACGAGCGGCATTGGCGTCTCTTGGCCTGTTGAATGTTCTACAAGGGTACAACGTACGAAGGGCGCACGCGTCGCCGCATGATGCTGACACGAGGCCCGTCACTGGTAAAATCTGCAACAGCTCGGGGCACCCGTGCGCAGGAGGAATTTCCATTGGACCCAGTCGCGTGATGAATCGTTATTCCCCGCAAGGCAGTTCATCGATCGGCACGAGCCGCCGCCAAACTTTGGGAGTCTAGGATTATTTTACGCAAACTCGTCTATCTGGTCCTGGTACTCGGGGCCCTCGGTCCCGGCTTGGCCTGGTCGCAGACACCCTCTCCGCTGCAGGAGTGGCAATACTCGGGGGGCATCGCCCTGGCACAGCTATTCGAGCCGAAGCAGCCGGATTGGCGCGTGATAACGGGCCTGGCAGCCGAAGCTGAGCCTGTCTACTCGGGGGCAAGAGCCACCCGGATCTATGGCGGCCCTGTCTTCAACATCCGTTACAAGGATATTGCCTTTCTCTCCGCCGGCGAGGGCCTGGGCTACAACTTTTTGCGCGGAAGATACTATCGCGTGGGGGTGTCTGTCGGTTACGACTCCGGCAGGCGCGAGGCGGACGAGTACGACCACTTGCGCGGCCTGGGCAATATCTCCATCGCACCGAGTGTCAAGCTGTTTGGCTCGTTCGTGCTGTCGAAGGCTTTTCCGATGGTGGTGCAGGCGGACATCCGCCAGGTCATCGGCGGCGCGGACGGGACGGTCGGCGACCTCGAGGCCTACATGCCACTCCCCGGCAGCTCGAAGGGATTCGTCATGTTCCTCGGCCCCTCGATTACCTGGGCAAATCACAGCTATTTGCAGAAGGTATACGGCGTGAGCCAGGGACAGTCGTTGGCCTCGGGCTACCCGATCTTCAACGTCCATAGCGGTACCAACTCGTGGGGACTGGGCTTCAGTGCCACGAAATTCTTCACTCAACACTGGCTGCTCAACGTCGATGCGGCCTACAGCCGGCTGCGGGGCAGCGCTGCCGAAAGCCCGATCACGGAAACCCGCGTCCAGCGCGGGCTGGCGCTCTCGCTCGTCTATCGTTTTGGTGAGCAGAGCTGGTAAGCGTCGGAAGCGCAGCGCCCACCGCATAGCTTTGGTTATATCCGCGGCAGATTCGGACAAGTATCGGGTCCCGCCGCTTGTCATCATTTGGCCTCCGGGGCACCGCTAGAATCGGCGCCCCCCGCCGAG
>DATBCZ010000152.1:0-3441 GCA_036270175.1 Steroidobacteraceae bacterium
GTCATACAGGGGCGCCATGTATTTGGCGCCGCAGATCCGCTCGAAACGCGGGTTTGCGTAGACCACACCCTGTTGATGCAGTTTGGCTGCGCATTGCTCCGGGGTGGCGGGATGTTGGGTAATCGCCGGATTGCCCTGCCCTATGATGCGTGAGCCCGCAAAGATGGCCCGGATTTTTTCCATCTGGGCCGGGGTGAGATGGTGAACTTCCTCGATCTGGTGCAGCAGCTCGGTGTTGCGTTCCGCGAGTGTCGTCTGTGCCGCTGCCCACGGACTCCAGAGTAAGAGGAGGAGCAGCAGGAGTTTGCAGGAGCGGAAATGATTCATGGGGATGCCTCGCGTCCTGTCACATAGAAGAAATCGCGATCGTCCGGAAAAGCGAGAAATCGGGGCGCCAGTTGACCTCGGGCGCTGCGGTCGACGACTTGCATCTCGTCGATCAGGTGCTCTACGACGCGCTGATTGCCCCGGCGCGCGTACAAAGCGAGGTAGGTGTGCTCCAACGCGTTCATGTCGAGATGCATGGCATATCGACAGTGGTATGCCTCAAACACGCGTGCCATGGTGGATGGCGTTGCCGCAGAGAAATATCCGTAGATGAGAAAGCTATGTGAGCCATTCTCCTGCAGGCATAAACCGGCGCGCAGTGAGCGCAGGTCTTCCCCTGCGGAGCCGGACCAGTTTCCGGGTCCCCAAAGGTTGACGAACTTGCCGGTCGCGCTCGTGTGTTTCGCTGCATCGTATTCGATGAGTGGTACGCCGTTCTGCCTCGCATCTCTGATGTGGGGCAGTGACGAACGGTCCGACGCCCTCCAGGTGCGAAGATCCACGGTGCCGTCGTCCATGATGAGCACCGAGGCGAGCTCCGGTTGGAGTTTGCTGAATGTGACTCCTTGTTGGATGAACCCGTAGTGGCTCCCGTAGTTCTGGGTCGCGAGCGGTCCGTAGTGGAAGGCGCCTTGGGCGCGCTTGAACCCTGCGGCGAAGGTGGCGATGGTACCGTTGACATCTGCCGGGCCGACCATGCCGTTGGTGACCAGGGGTGCGGCGCTGCCCACTCCGTCGGGCCCGGGCAATCGCGGATCCCGGGAGGTTGGGAGCGTCCGCTCCGACCAGTCGAGACGTGGATGCTCGGTTCCGATCGCGTAGTGGAAGTTGAGTCGTTCGGTGTCGAACGCGACGAGATAGACGAGTGCACCGGCCTCCACGGGATCCACAGGATTCAGCATCGGCCGGCGAGCCAGACGGACGCTGGCATCGATGTATTGTGGCGCAATGACACTAACACTGACCGCCGGCAGATCGCGAACGGCGTACCACCGCCCGGGATCCAGGTCGGTCGTCGATACCACGAGATCGAGCCCCAGGTGGTCGGCGACGATACTTCGGCCCGCACTCTCCGGGGCGAGCATCGGGATCATGGGATCGGATGGTGAAGACGGCTCGGGCGCGGCGCCGGCACCGGCGGCCGAGGCTGCCTTGTCCAGAAACTTATCCCGATAAACCTTGTCCTTGACGAGTGTGATGACTTTTTCGCCGCCCCAGACGTGATCGCGCAGAAAGTCCGTGGCGCGCTCGAGCGAAGTCGCGTGCCCCTTCACCTGGTTGCGCACATACAGCGCCCCTTCGCACAGCGGGGCGTAAGGCAAAACCACCGCGGTGATGTCTTCGAGCAGCCCGCGTTTACTGTCAATCGGTGTCGCGCACGAGAATTTGTCCATCCCCACCAGTCGTACGGTACCCGGGTCTGCCGCCTGGACCAAACGCAGACCCTGGGGATGTGGGCTTTCCAAGTGATACTGGGTCGATTTCCCGCCACTCCCCCAATCCAGGGAGAGCAGATACCACGTGCCCACGAAGGGATTCAGGTTAACCAGTGTCGCGATGCCTTTGACGCCGTTCGCGCCCGTCGTCGTCACTTGGCTCTCGCTGCGGAAGGGTTGCAACTCGAGGATGGTTTTGGTGACATTCGCGTCGAACTGCGCCTGTTGTCTGGCGAGAACCTCGGGCGGAGGCACTTCCGGCCGAAGCGCGAATGAGCTCGTACCAAACAGGAGAGCCGTTACACCAAAACAGATCGAGCGCGCACGCGCATAGATCTTACTCCGCCGCATGCGCTCCCTCATACCGCGATCCACGCAATGACAATCGTGAGCGCAATCAGTACGAGGCTGACACGGTCCTTGATGGCAAACACCAGGGGATCGTCGGTCATCCGTCCACGGTGCGCGGTGAGCCACATGTGACTGATCCAATACAGGAGCAGGATAGCGGCGCCCCAACCGAGCACAGAGCGAGCATAGCTCTGGCCGAGATCCTCGCCGTTGAGAAACAATGCCAGCACCAGGACCGAAAGCATCCCACTCGAGCCGCCAAGGACCAGAACCAACTCGCTATCCTGTACCTGGTAACTGCGGGCCGGCGCGGTCGTCACGCCGGCGAGCCGCAGTAACGACAGCTCCGCGTAGCGCTTGACCATGGCCAGACTGAAGAACACGAATACAAAGAACGCCAACAGCTGTGGCTCCGGGCGGCTGGAGACAGCCACGCCCCCAGCTGCGATTCGCAGCGCGTAGCCGCCGGCCAGCACCAACGCGTCGAGCAGCACGATGGACTTGAGTCGCAGCGAGTACGTCACCATCAGCACTGCATAGAAGACGAGAACGCCGGCCACTCGAACATCAACGGCGAGGGAGATCGCTAGCCCGGCAGCCAAGAGAAAAGGGACGAGCCCGAGAGCCACAGAGCGCGGCAGCCTACCCGAGGCGATCGGGCGCAACCTCTTGTGGGGGTGCAGCCGATCAGCGGCGACATCCCTGATGTCGTTGATCAAATAGATTGCGGAGGCGAAGAAGTTGAATGCGAAGAAGACTGCTGTGGTGACGCGCAGGCTCTCCCTCTCGCCCAGGCGGTACGCGGTCAGCAGCGGCACGAAGACGAGGGTGTTCTTCAGCCACTGATACGGACGCATTCCCTCGAACGCTGCCACGGCCACGGACAGTGGGGTGTGCGCGGGTTGACCGGCGGGGGTGGGTGCGGGTACGGGCGCGGATGCGTGTTGCGGTGGCGGATCAGTCAGGGGTGGGTCGCCAATGAGGCCGTTCGACATGGTCTTGTGGTCCCAGGGGTATGTTCTTGAGGCTGCCTGTGGCGGTGACCGGTGCGGTTTGGCCCCGATTCCGGAGGCATCCCCATCATACCGTTTTGGGGAGATTACCCCGGGATGCGGGCGGCTCTCTTGGATGGTTCGCGCGCGATAAGACGCTGAATGTAAAGGTCCTCAGGGGTCGCGCGCTGGCGCTCGCGGCCGAAGTGAGCATGGCCGGAGGGAGTGAACAGGCGTGGCGCCTCCCCGAGGTGAACGCGAGCCGACACTCGCGGAGCTTTTCGGATCTCAACGCATTGCGCAGGCCGCCGTCCCGCGAACGTCCGGCGGCTTTC
>DATBCZ010000153.1:0-23703 GCA_036270175.1 Steroidobacteraceae bacterium
GCCATCGGACCAAACGCCGAGCCGCGATCCTGCGAATGACCCGTCGTCAGGTAGTGCACCAGGTCTTCCTCAGTCCAGGTGCCGATGCCCGACGCCTTGTCGCTCGAGAGGTTGTAGGCGCGCCAGCCTTCTGAGGCGCCACCGGCGAACTTGTGGCGGTTGTCGAGCGACTGAAACGGGGTGCGCGGCGTGTGGCAATCGCCGCAATGACCGAGTGCTTCCACGAGATACGCGCCGCGATTCCACTGCGGGCTGCGATCGGTGTGCGGCTGGTAACGCGTGTTGGGATCGTACATCGCCGCCCAGAACGTCATCAGCCAGCGCTGATTGAAGGGGAAGTTCAGAGCGTTCTGCGGCGGGGTGTTTTTGACCACCGGCAGACTGAACAAATAGGCTTTGATCGCGAGCACGTCATCGTCGGTGAGATAGGTGTAGGCCGCGTAAGGAAACGCGGGGTACAGCCGCAGGCCGCCCTTGCCGACGCCTTCGTGCACGGCCTTCAGAAAGTCCGCATCGCTCCAGCTGCCAATGCCCGTCTCGGTATCTGCCGTGATGTTCGGCGAGTACATCGTGCCGAACTGCGTCGGGAAGGGGCGACCGCCCGCGAACGGCTGACCGCCTTCGGTCGTGTGGCAGGCCTGGCAGTCCGCGGCCTCGGTGAGATATTTGCCGCGCGCCAGCTTATCCGTGTCGGTGAAGTCCGCTGGCACGCCCGTCGGATGTCCCGCGCTGTACTCGGAGAGCGAGACCGTCTTACTGCCGGCGAAGGCGAGCGGTCCTGGACGAATCGCAGCCCAGCCGAGCACCGCCAGGCCGATCACGGCGATCACGCCAATGACTATACCAACACGCTTTCCCGTTGAAGATGAACTCATGCCGGTCTCCGCTTCACCAACACCAAATGTTCTTGTCACGCTATATCTGCGCCGATATAACGAGCAGGTGCTCGCGATTTACAACGCGAGCGAGCAGCGAACTATCCCATCCGCTCCCGGTGGCCGCAAGTTTCGTGAGTACTGTCTCCGTGCGGTGGCCGCGCTCGCGTGCGAGATGCGCTGGTGATCCTATCAATGAGGGCGTCGGACTGAGTCACGCTCCTTGCAGGCGCTCCGGGCGCAAGGTCCTGGAGTCCAGGCCGACGCTCACGAGCTCCTGGGGCACCGCCATCCGCCGCACCAGTGCCGCGGCCAGCAGTGCCATCGCCGGGGCTGTTTGAATGCCATAACCTCCCTGGCCGGCGAGCCAGAAAAAACCCGGCGCGTCGGGAGCGTAGCCCACCACCGGTGTGCGATCGGCCACGAAGCTTCGCAAGCCTGCCCAGCTTCGTCGCACGCGCTCCACTTCCAGGGTCGTCGCTCTCTGTACCCGATCGATCGCGACGGCGACGTCCCAATCATCCGGCCACGCGTCGCAAGGTTCCGTCGCGGTTTCGTCAGCGGGCGAGAGCAGCAATGTGCCGGCGTCGGGTTTGAAATAAAACTGCTCGTCAATGTCGATGACCATCGGCCACTCATCGCTCTGCAGTCCGGGCGGCGCGTCGACTATCAGCGCAGTACGGCGGCGTGGTTGCAAGCCGACTTCACGCACTCCGGCGCGACGCGCGAGGACATCAGCCCACGCGCCGGCGGCATTGATTACGACATCGGCGTGGATGGAAGAATCCGCCGTTGTCAGTTTCCAGGCGGCGCCGGTATGCTCGAGGGTGTTGACTTCCGCGTTCACCAACAGTCGACCACCACACACGCGCAGTTGCCGCAGCCATCCCTGATGCAATGCGTTCACATCCAGATCCGCCGAGGCTGTTTCAAGAACGCCTGCGACGACGTAGCCCTCGCGAAGGATGGGGCACGACGCGTGTGCCGCAGGGCCATCCACCCAGCGGATCGCGGGCGCCACATCCGGAAGGCTGGCGAAGTCGTTGAGCCGTTGTTCCTGCCCGACCGTGGCGATGTGTAATGTCCCGCGTGGTCGCACCAGCGGGGTTTCCGCAAAGCCAGCCGGCGGCGAATAGAGAAAGTCGCGGCTGCCACGCGACAAGGCGCGGATGGTCTCACCGCCATAGATTTCGGAGAACAGGGCGGCGGAACGTCCCGTGGAATGCAATCCCGGATGACTTTCGCGCTCGAGCACGACAACCCGTAAAGTCTCCGCGAGCATTGCGGCGACCGAGACACCGGCGATTCCGCCCCCCACCACTGCAACGTCGACGACTTCGGGATTCATAGGGAGGCTATTGCGGGGGCCGGGGTAGGTCTAAAATATCCGTTTTCGGAAAAAATGCTCGCAAAACTGGCAGACCATCGCACCCGCCTCCCTCTAGCTACGGCCCTGGGGCTGCTGGCAGACATTGTTATTTTCATCGTGACCCTTCGCGGCGGGATGGCAGTGAGTGAGGCTCACATCGTCAGTTTCGCGTGTGCGACCTTGGTAACCGCTGTCGGAGGCGGATACCGATACCCCGGCCGCGGGGATGCCGGCAGCTCGGGCGCTGGCCGCCAGGAACCGGGGCTCTACAGTCGTCTGCTTGCGGTCAGTCTGGCCGTCCTCTTTCTGCGCGGCGGTGTGCTCGCGCTCCTCATCGGTTGGGGCTTGCCGGCGCAATGGGCGATCGTATTCGCGGCGGCGGTGACCGTTCTTCTGATGCGCGCCGGGACCTCGCTCGTCAGTTGGCGCGCGATGGCTATCGGGTTGGTCGTCTGCCTCGCGCTGGTGCGACTGATCTACAGCAGCCAGGTCGAGCTGCTCCCCGAAGAGACCTACTACTGGAATTACTCACGCCACCTCGATCTCGGCTATCTCGATCATCCGCCGATGGTCGCGTGGCTGATTCACGCCGGCACGACTCTATTCGGCGAAACTGAATTTGGCATCCGTAGCGGGGCGATTCTCTGCGGCGCCATCGCCTCGGTGTACGTCTATCGGCTGACCCGCGATCTTTTCGATGACGACAGCGCTCTGGTCGCGCTGGTGCTCATGCAGGCGCTGCCCTTCTTCTTTTTCTCCGGCTTCATGATGACGCCGGATGTCCCTCTCACCGCGGCGTGGGCCGCGCTGCTCTATTACCTGGAGCAGGCACTCATCAGGGGCCGTGCCTCCGCCTGGTGGCGGGCCGGACTGTGCCTGGGTCTGGGTCTGCTTTCGAAATACACGATCCTCATGCTCGCGCCCGTGGCATTCATTTTCATGGTGTGGGATGCGCAGTCACGACGTTGGTTGCGCAATGGGTTGCCCTACGCCGCCCTGGTGCTGGCCCTCGCGATTTTTTCGCCGGTCATTTACTGGAATGCGACCCACGAGTGGGCATCCTTCGCTTTTCAGACCTCACGGCGTCTCGCCGAGGCGCCGCGTTTCTCCCTCCACAAGCTCATCCTTTCCGCGCTGGTGTTGCTGACGCCGGTGGGCGCGCTGAGTCTGGGCGTCTCACTATGGGGAAAACCTGTAGCGGCCGACCGAGACGAGCCAGCCGAGGCCCTGCGTCGCCGGCGTTTCATGCAATTGTCGGTGCTCGTTCCGCTGACGGTGTTCTTCGTCTTCAGTCTGCGTCACGAAGTGAAGTTGGATTGGACCGGCACTCTGTGGATAGCGGCCGTGCCGGCGCTTGCCAGCGCCGCGCGTGATAGCAACGCGACAGGTCTGCGGGGATGGACTCGCACCGCCTGGCCGTCGACGCTGGTGATCCTCGTGCTCCTCTACGGGGCGGCGCTGCAGTATCTCGTTCTGGGCTTCCCGGGCGCGGGTTACGGTTCGCACATGGAGCTCGTACCGGTCGGCTGGCGCGACCTGGGCAAACAAGTTACCGCCATCAGGAATGAAGTTCGCGCGGCGACCGGCACCGAACCGCTGGTGGTGGGGATGGACCGTTATGCCGTCGCCAGCGAGCTGGCGTTCTATTCTCCCGACCGGGTGCGCTCGGTTGCCCAGACCGCCAGCGACCACTTGTTTGGTGGAGTGGGCTTGATGTACGAGCGCTGGTTTCCGTCCAAGGCGCAGCAGGGCCGCACCCTGGTGCTGGTCGGATTCAAGCCGGAGGACCTGGTGGGCCCGGATATCGAGTCACGCGCGCAGCGGCTCGAGCCGCTCGAGGACGGCGTGCTGACTCGCGACGGCCAGACGATCCGCCGCTACTATTACCGGGTCGTCTACGATTACCACCCCACTGCGAAAGATCACTAACCGTGGCTATCACTCTCTACGGCATCAAGGCCTGCGACACCATGAAGAAGGCGCGCACGTGGCTCGACAGTCACGGTGTGCGATATGAGTTCCACGATTACAAGGCGTCGGGGATCGATGCCGCCTCACTGGCTCGCTGGAGCAAACAGGTTGGCTGGGAGACGCTGCTCAATCGCAACGGCACCACGTTCCGCAAGCTACCGGAGGCGCAGAAGACCGATCTCAACGAGCGCAAGGCATTGGAGCTCATGCGCGCGCAGCCTTCGATGATCAAGCGCCCCGTCCTGGAGGCGGGCGCGCGGATCCTCGTGGGCTTCAAACCTGAGATCTACGCTCAGGACTTGCGCTGAAGTAACAGCGGGTCGATCGGCAGCCGTCGCAACCGGACGCCTGTCGCCGCGTAGATCGCATTCCCGACCGCCGGGGGTGCCGCCGTGGTGCCGGTTTCGCCGATGCCTCCCGGCACCTCGCCGCTCTGGATGAGGTGGACTTCGATCTGCGGTATCTCGTTGATACGCAATACCCGGTAGTCGTTGTAGTTACTTTGCTGAACGCGGCCGTTCTTGATGGTGATCTCACCGAACAACGCCGCGGTGAGGCCGAAAATGAGCCCACCCTGGAGTTGTGCCACGACGGTATCCGGATTCACCACGATGCCGGTGTCCACCGCCGAAACGAGGCGCTTCACCTTCACCCTGCCGTCGTTGTCCACTTCGACTTCGGCCACCGTGGCGATAAAACTTCCAAATGCGGTTTGCGCCGCAATGCCGCGTCCGGTGCGGGGCGGCAGAGGTGTTCCCCAGCCGGCCTTACTGGCGGCCAGGTCGATAGCGGCAATCAACCGCGGCGTCTTGCCGAGGTTGTCGCGACGGAAGGCCACGGGATCCTTGCCAGCTTTCCGCGCCAACTCGTCGATGAAACTCTCGATGGCGAACACGTTGCTGTTGGGGCCGACGCCACGCCACCAGCCTGTTGGCACTGCCGGTGGCTCGTCGCGCCGGTACTCGACCTGTATGTTGGGGATGTCGTAGGGCATGTCGGCAGCCGCGTCGACAGCGTCGATATCGACGCCTTTCTGAAACGCAGGGGGTAGCCAGCGAGCGATGATCGAAGCCCCGGTGATGCGATGCGACCATCCAACGATCCTCCCGTCAGATACACTCGCGGCAAGGGTGTGATGGTAGACGGGCCGGTAGACATCGTGTTGCATGTCTTCCTCCCGGCTCCAGGTGATCTTCACGGGGCCCTCGACCTTGGTGGCGACCCGCACCGCCAACTCGACCATGTCGACCTCCAGCCGCCGGCCAAACCCACCGCCAATGAGGTGATTGTGTACGGTCACTTTCTCGAGCGGTAAGCCAGTGACTTTGGCGGCCACCGCCTGCGCTCGCGCCAACACCTGGGAGCCCACCCAGACCTCGCACGAGTCCGGCTTGACGTGCACGGTGCCGTTCAGAGGCTCCATCTGTGCGTGGGCGAGGAAGGGGAGCTCGTAAGCGGCGTCCAGCCGGGCGCCGGTCCCGAGTCCTTTGGCCAAATCGCCTTCGGTCTTGGCGACCGCGCCGGCCTGTTGGCTGGATGCCCGGATCTGCTGCCACACGCTGTCTGAAGAGACATGGGCATTCGGACCCTCATCCCACTTGATATCGAGCGCCGCGAGCCCCTGTTTGGCAACCCAGGTATGGTCGCCGACTACGGCGACGAGCTCTTCGAGAACCACGACCTGGCGTACGCCTGGAATCTGCTTGGCCTTGCTGTCGTCGACGTGACCGACCTTGCCTCCAAACACGGGACAGATCGCGATCGCCGCAAACTTCAGACCCGGCGGCATGGCGTCGATGCCATACACAACTTTGCCATTCACCTTGTCGGGGGTGTCGACTCGCTTGAGCGGCTTGCCGATGAGTGTGAACTCGCTCGGGTTCTTCGGCGCGACATTTGCGGGTGGCGACAGCCGGCTTGCGTCGTCGACCAACGCGGCGTAGGTAAGAGTGCGGCCACTCGGTTGATGGGTCACCGTACTGTTGGCGGCATGGCACGTATCGGGGGCCACTTTCCAACGCCGCGCAGCGGCTTCGACCAACATGGCGCGCGTCGTCGCGCCAGCTTTGCGCAACGGGGCCCAGAAAGCACGGATGGAGGTGGAGCCCCCGGTGGCCTGTAGCCCGAGGAGCGGATTGGCATACAGCTTGTCGCTCGGCGGAGCGTGTTCCACCTTCACCTGCTCCCAACGTGCGTCGAGCTCCTCGGCCAGGATCATCGCAATCGATGTATACACGCCCTGGCCCATCTCGACCTGCGGCATGATCAAGGTCACCGTGCCCTGGCGATCGATGCGAATGAACGCGTTCGGCGCGAAGGGCGCCGCCTGCGGGGTGTGGTCCCCGGCCGCCGCCACGTCCGGAATGTGAAAGCCCACCAGCAGAGCGCCGCCCGCGGCCGCCGCCCCCGTTTGAAGAAATGCCCGGCGGGTTGTCATGACTTGGCTGCCTTCTTGATGGCCTCACGGATCCGCACGTACGTGCCGCAGCGGCAAATGTTGCCGGCCATGGCGGCGTCGATGTCGGCGTCATTGGGATCGGATTTGCCGGCCAGCAGCGCCGTGGCGGACATGATCTGTCCGGACTGGCAGTACCCACATTGTATGACTTCGAGATCGAGCCACGCCTGCTGGATCTTACGTCCCGGCGCGGTCGCTCCGATCGCCTCGATCGTGGTGATGGGACGGTCGCCGATCGAGCCGATGGGGGTGACACAGGATCGTATGGGTTTGCCGTCCAGGTGAACGGTGCACACACCACACTGCGCGATGCCGCAACCAAACTTGGTGCCGGTGAGACCTAACACATCGCGGAGTGCCCACAGAAGCGGTGTATCCGGCGAGATATCAAGGGTCTTCGTCTCACCGTTGATGTGCAGTTCGACCATGGGCAACTCCAATGTCCGATAGCAGAGCCTATGCCGCAAAGGCACCCCCCGCTAGGACATTTATGCCCCAGAATTGCGTCGTCTTTCGGGTTATTTCTGAATGGCAACTACCGTGGCGGTCGAATTGTCAGCCACGATGCGTGTTGTCAACTTGAATACCGCGGGGTCGAACGGCTTCGTGATGACGAGGAAGTCGTAGTCACGCGCGACGCGTTGCCAGTCCACGGGGTCACGCGGAATGTCCCCGTACCAGACTTCCGGCGGGTCATACGGCCGGTGGAGATAACGGAAGTACTTCATCGGGTTGCCGTTGTCGCCGGCGAAGACATACGGTTCTACCGCTGCACGGTCCATGCTCACGAAGCCACTGACGTGAAGGAATGGTACGACTGAGCCCTCTCCCCCTCGCGTATTGACCGGAAGGACGCGACCGTGCACGGGTATCGAAGCAACGACGCTTCTGTACTGAGTGACCCAGGCTCGCTCGGCTATGAAGTGACGTGCGAGATAGGCGAGATTGCCGATCGCCAGGAGCGCCGCCAGAAACAATGCCAGTGGCTCGCGTCGTGGATGAATGACAGGGTCCGGACGGGGTAGCGCGAGACACGCGGCGATGAAAAAGAAACTCGCGTAGGGCAGCGGGCGGGTGTCGATGTAAAAAGCCTCCGCGTAGCCCATCGGCAACACGAAGTACATTGCGATGAACATCGTGGCAAGTACCAGTAGCTCCAACACGAGCGGCCGACGCAGGTCGCGCCAGCGCGGCACGCCGGTCCTGGCGAACAGGCAGCTTGCCAGCAACAGCACCAGCAGCACGTCCGTGTACGGTACGAAGTGGAAAAACTCGCTGCCGATACGGGCAAACTTGCTATACCAGGTTCCCCACAAATACACGCCCGCCACCGGATCGGTGGGCTCACGGTAATGGACGCCGACGAGGAAGTGCCAGGCCAACACCACGAGCAGCGGAATGAATAGGGCGAATTCGGTCCGCAGCGTAGTCGTCCGCAGCCACAAGCGCAGCAGTCCGGTGATTCCGAGAGCCGCGAACAGAAAGACGATGGGCGACAGGTGCATGAGGTAGTCGAGGACGACCGCGGCCGCGTAAAGCGCGAACAGCGGGTAAGACCACTTCCGGCGCAACATTTCCACCAGCCCGAGCGTGACAATCAACATCGCCACCGAGACCCGGAAGCTCAGAAAGCCCATCAGGAAGAACCAGTCGGTCGCGAAGTAGACACTCAGTAACAGCGCCAGCGAGCGGCCCGCGATGTCGATACCGCGGACGCGCAGGTAGAAGAGCGCCGCACAGGGCAGGGACAAAAAAACCAACAGGATCCAGAACGCGGCGCCGCCGGTCAGCCCGAACACGGCGACGGCCGCCGTCAGGATCAGGTCGCCCAGGAGATAGGGGATCCATTCGAGGTGGAAATGAAAAATGGCGCCGAAGCGGGCGCCGCCATGAAAGAGCAGATCGTCCAGCGCCACCGCGCGGGCGAGATGATTGGGAAAGTCCTGCACGGGCAGCGGAGATAGCAGCACGAACATGACGCAGTAGGCAGCGAGCAGCAGGAAGCCGCCTCGCCAGGCGAGCTTCGTCAGTGCTGGTGCGTCGGCTGGAAGCGCAGCCCCCGCGAGTCGCGCGGAGGGGTCTATCCCTATGTTCATCTTGGTCCGGGGCACGCCGCGAGAGGGCCCGGGGAGGCAAGCAAACCCCGTACCTGGAGGTCGAGTCAGGCCCCGTAAGCGCGGTTTTTCCAGCGGGCGCCACGGCCGAGCCAGTAGTTCAGCGCTGAACCGAGCGTGGCAGCCATGTAGAACGAGGCAATCAGCGGCAGCGCCAGCGCCCACAAGGGGCTTTGCCGGTAGCGCGCCAGGGTCGGCAGGTAGCTCAGCGCGGCGAGTCCGAATGCGGCGAGTCCGGCGGCACGTCCCCAGCCGTGCCCGAAAAGGGCCTCCCACGCGGGGACGAGCCAGACGAGCGTGAGACCGGCAAGCGTCAGCAGTAACAGCAACGCCGAGTAGTGAAGTTGAGTGAACGCCGTGCGCGCGATCATCTGCCACAGATCGCTCCACGCGGGATAGGGTCGCACGGAGGTGGCGAGGCCGGAATGCCCAAGGTAAATGGCTGCACCTGAGTGCCGCCCCGAGGTCTTTACCGCCTTCGCGAGCGTCACGTCGTCGATCAAAGCGCTCCGGATCGAGGCAATACCGCCGATCCGCTCCAGGGCCTCGCGCCGAATGAGTACCGTGCCGCCCGCAGCCGCGGCCACCCCCGAGCGCGGGTCGTTCACGCGGGCAAAAGGGTAGAGCATCTGGAAGAAGTACACGAACGCGGGCACGAGTGCGCGCTCCGCAAGGCTGGCGCAATTCAGTCGCACCATTTCGCTCACCATGTCCACCCGCGGCTGCTGAAGTCTGGCCACCAGGGACGCCAGGTGCCGCGGGTCGTGCACGATATCGGCATCGGCAAACAACAACACCGGCGCGGTGCTCGCCGCGATCCCCTGGCTGAGGGCCCAGAGTTTGCCTGACCAGCCCGCAGGCTTGGGCTGGCCGCTCATCACGACGAGGTTCGCGGCCGTGCCGGCCGCGGCTGCCGTACCGTCGGTGGAATTGTCGTCGACGAGGATGATGCGGAATCTGCCCGGGTAGTCTTGCGCCAGGAGCGACGCGATGACCGGCCCGATGGTCTCAACCTCGTCGCGCGCAGGGATGATGATGTCCACGTTCGGAATCTCTGAGGGTGCCGCGGGTGGCAATTCCGGCCCGGACGACCAGAACCGGCCATGCGCCAGGACCAGGTACACCCACACCATGAGTGACAGGAGAGCGACGAAGATCATCGGCTGGCCGCGGTTTCCGTGTTGCGCCACCCGCCGCCGAGAGCTTTGAATACGGCGATCTGGTCCTGCACCAGGGCGGCATCGGAGCCCGCCACAGCGGCGTCCGTCGTCACGAGTTGTTGTTCCGACGTGAGCAGGTCGAGGTCGCTGACGGCACCCGCGATGAACTGGCCGTGCGCCATATCGAAAGCTTTCTGCGCCCGATCCTGCGCTTCCGCCAGCGCCTGGCGATGATCGAGCTCGGCCCGGTAGAGCGCGAGCGCCTGCTCGGTTTCCTTCAGCGCCTGCAACACCACGGCATCGAAGTTTGCGAGCGCCGCGGCGGTGTTGGCTTTCGCCTGCCGGATCCGGGCGCGTGGCACCGACTGGTTCGGGAAGGTCCAGCTGATGGCCGGGCCCACACCCCAGGTGATGCCCTTGTTGGTCGTGAATTGATTCAACTCGGTGCTGACGCCGCCGATGAGGCCCTTGAGCTCGATCCGGGGGTAGAGATCGGCCGTCGCAACGCCGATGCGGGCCGTGGCCGCGGCCAGGCGCCGCTCGGCCTGATGCACGTCCGGTCGCCGCTTGAGCAGCGTTGCGCCGTCGCCGACCGGAATGAGGTCGGTGAGCCTGGGTGGGAGAACGCAACTTTCCACTTGCGCGGGTGCTTTCGACGGCGGACGCCCCAGCACGGCCGCGAGCTCGAAGAAGGCCGCACGCCGTTGCCCTTCCAGCGGTGGGATGCTCGCGCGCACCTGGGCCACGAGCTCCTGGGCTCTCACGAGGTCGAACTGCGAACCTGCCCCTGCCTCGAGCCGGTTGTTTGTAATGTTAGCCTCGTGGCTCACAACTTCCAACGAGTGACGCGCGACGTTCAGCTCCTCGCCCAACGCGCACACTTGTGCGTAAGCTCGTGCGGTCGCGGCGGCCACCGCTATCTTGACGACGGCTTGGGTTGCCGCTACGGAGGCATCGTCTGCGCGGGCAGCTTCGACGGAGCGCCGGACGCGGCCGAAAAGATCGACTTCGTACGCGACTTCGAGGACGCCTTCGTAGAGCCAGATGCTCTCCGGGTCGCGTCCTGTCAGCTCGAAAATCTCGTCGGTGATCGCGTCACGTCCATAGGTCGCTCCGACGGCAGCCTGCGTTTGCGGAAAATATTGCGACCGAATCCCCTGCAGCACTGCCCGCGAAGCCGAGAGATTCGCGGCCGCCACCCTGAGGTCGGTGTTGGCGGTGAACGCCTCTTGCAACAATCCATCCAGGGTCTCGTCGTGATACAGCCTCCACCAATCATCCGGCGGCTCGGCCACGGTCTCCGCGGTTGGTGTCGTCGAGATCAACGGCGTCTCGGCACCGGCGACGGGCGTCGGTGCTTTATAGTCGGGGCCGACGGCGCAGCCGCTCGCCGCAAGGGTCGCGGCAATCCAAATTAAAGAAGAGCTCCGCTTCACGGCGTCGCCTCCGGCGGGCGTGAGAGAATCGGCACGTGCCCGGCCGGATGGGGCGGGGCGGCTCGCCGGGTCACGATGATAATCAACACCAAGGCCGTCGCGGCGGCGACGACTACGAACGAGTCGATGATTCCCTGCGTGGTCGCCAGGGCGCGGACGGTGCTATTCAACACCGTTGCGCCGCGGGTTACCGCGTTTGAAGGATCGCCCGCGCGGGCGGTTGCCCCCGCATACGCCTGGACTCTCCGTATGACGTCGGGATCGCCGACCTGCAGGTGTTGACCCAGAAGGTTGGACGCGATCTGGGTGCGTTTGCGCACGAATGTCACTATGAACGCCGTGCCGAGCTCGCCACCCATCAGGCGCGAGACCTGGAGCGCGGAAGCGAAGGTCAACGCGTCCTGCGGCCGTAGATGCAACACTCCGAAGAAAATAACGCCTGACAGGGCAAAGCTTTGCCCGACGGCCTGGAGCAGTGCCGAGGGCAGGAACTGGTCGGAGCCCCACACCGGCGTAAGCGTGTGCGCCACCATCAGGCAGGCGGCGCAGATAAACAGGAAACCCACCGAGGCGACGAAGCGGGCGTCTATACGGCGCAGAATGTAACCCGCCATGAGACAGAGGATGAGCTGTGGCGCCGCGATCCAGACGAGTGTCTCGCCCACCTCGATGGCGCGAAAGCCGCGTACGACCTGCAGGAACTGCGGAATCACGAACGCGGTCGAGAGGATGGTCAGGCGCAGAAAGGCGATCATGACGAGCAGCCGTGGCAGGGGTGCCTCGAACAGGACTTTGAAGTCGACCGCCGGGTTGGGACTATGTGCCTCGTGGATGAAGAATGCGGTGACCAGCAGACCGCCCGCGATCAACAATCCCCAGATCAGGCCCGAGTTCAGCCAATCGACCCGGTTGCCCTGATCGAGAGCCGCGTAAATGAGCGCCAGTCCGATGCCGCCGGAAGCGAAGCCGTAGTAGTCCGGTACGGGCCGCTGCGGGTTGACCGGGTCCGGGTGGGTGCCGAATTTCAGGCATAGCGCCATGCCGGCGGCCATCGGCACCTGTTGCCAGAAGATCCAACGCCACGACAGGTGATCGACATACCATCCCTCGAAGGAGGCGGAGATGTTGAGCGAGACCTCCAGGTTCAACGCATAGAGCGCTATGCCGTAGGCCCAATACTTGGGCGGCATGTTGCGCAGCACGTAGCTCAGGGTGAGCGGAACAAAGAAACCGGTCGCCAGGCCCCCCATGAACTGCAATCCCAACAGCATGGGAAGATTGGGCGAGAACGGCTCGATGAGCGCAATGATGGCAAAGGCCGCGGCGGCCTCCAGCAGGACTTTCCGGGGGCCGTAGACGGTACCCATCCAGATGGCTATGGGACAGATGAGCATCTGCGCCATGGTCTGGGACGTCGTGATCCAAGCGCCGTCGTCGAAACCGGCGTGGACGGCGCCGCGGATGTCCGCGAGACCGAAGTTGGACAGACGTGTGTTCAGGGTGGAAATGAATGTGCCTAGCAGAACGGCGGTCAGGCCGAGCCAGGGAATCTTCGTTGCCGCAGCCGGCGGTGCAGCAGCGGGGACCGCGGAAGTCTCTTTCGGTGGCTCCACGGGCCCCTCGCTCATTCGCGGGTCTCCACCGTAGCTACCACCGACATACCGGGACGCAATCGATCGGCGACTCCGGCGGCATCGTCGATGAGGATCTTCACCGCGACACGTTGCACGACCTTCGTGAAGTTACCCGTCGCGTTGTCGGGCGGGAGCAGACTGAATACCTGTCCCGAGCCTGGTGCGAAGGCGAGTACGTGGCCGTGGAGCGTGCGGCCCGGGAAGGTGTCCACTTTGATGGCCGCTTTCTGGCCCGTCGCCATGTGGGTGAGCTGCGTCTCTTTATAGTTCGCGACGACCCAGACGTTCGGCAGAGGGGTCAGGGAGGTGACCTGTCCGCCGACGGGGACGAACTGACCCGGCTTCACCTGTCGCTGTCCGATCACGCCGTCCTGGGGAGCCACGATGCTGGTGTAGCCCAGATTGATTTTGGCGACCTCCAGGCTGGCCTTCTGAGCGGCGAGGGCCGCCTCGGCTTGGGCCTGCTGCGCGGCTAGAACCTCGAGTTGCCGGGCCGCCGCCAGCTCCTGGGCGCGATTCTGCTGCAGTTGTGCTGCGAGTTGCGCATGTGCGGTCTGTAATTTCTCGCCCGCCTCGGTAGAGGAGGAACCCGTTTCGAGCAGCTTGTGCTGGCGCGCGAGATCGCGCTCGTTCTGGGCCACGTTCGCCGTCGTTGCGGCGATGGTTGCCTTGGCAGCCTCTACGTTCGCGGCTTGTAAGGAGCGTTGCGCCTTGAGCGCCTCGATCGTCGCGCCCGCCGCAAGCACGCTCGCCGAGAGCTGATCCACGGCGGCGCGGTAGTCGCGCTGGTCGATCTGGACCAGAAGCTGTCCCGCATGCACGCGCTCGAAGTCCTGCACTGGCATAGAGCTTACGTAGCCGGAAACCTTCGCGGCGACCGGCGTGAGGTCCGCCGCCAGGTACGCGTCGTCGGTCGTCTGCGTCCGAGCGTTCGACTCCCAACGGTTCCAGCGCGTCGTAATGAGCGCCAGAATGCCCACGGCCAACAGAAAAATGACCAGGCGCCATAGCCAGTCAGGCGTCGCGCGCCAGTTGAAGATAGATTTCTCCCCCGTCATTGAGATTGCTCCCCGGATCGACCGCGCGTCCCCCCTCATCTAGGGCGAGAGTGTAACCAAGCGGGCGGTTTTCCTGTTGTACTGCCTTGCGCTGCTTGGGTTTGTCCCGGCCCCCGGTCTGTTTAGGCCACGCGACCCACGGGATTCATTGACAGCTAAATTAACGAAACGCCATAGTTTCGACTGACCCGACGCCACGCCAGAGCACGATGATGAAGACCAGTACAGCAGCAGCGACCCAGATGTTTCCGGCGGAGGCCCTGCGCGCGCAGTTCCCGGCGCTCCAGCGCGCTGGATCGTTCGTTTTCTTCGACAACGCCGCCGGCGCGCAGGTGCCGCAGTCGGTGTTGGACGCTGTCAATCGCCACCTGCTCGATCATAACGTGCAGCGCGGTGGGCGCTATCCGCAGAGCATTGCCGTCGACGCTACGGTTGCCCGCGCGCGGGAGAGCGTTGCGGCTTTCGTAAACGCGCGGCGTCCGGAAGAAATCGCTTTCGGTATGAATGCCACGTCCTTCATCCGGACGATCAGTCTCGCCGTCGGTCTGACGTTGCAGGAGCGGAACGAGATCATCGTGACGGATCTCGATCATGCGGCGAACGTCGAGACATGGCTGGCTCTCGAGAGAATGGGAGCGAAGTTCGTCTGGTGGAAGATGCGCGCCGACGGCTGCCTTCACATCGATGACCTCGAGCCGCTGTTGTCGTCGCGTACGCGGATCGTCGCCTGCACGTTGACTTCCAACGCGCTCGGCTCGGTCGTGAACGTGCGTGCGGCCGCTGATGCGGCGCATGCCGCGGGCGCCGAGATATTTCTCGATAGCGTGCACTACGGTCCGCATGGTCCGATCGATGTGCAGGCGTTCGATTGCGACTACCTGGTTTGCTCGGGCTACAAGATCTTTGCGCCGCACATGGGCTTTATGTGGGGCCGCTACGAGTTGCTGAAAAAGTTGCCGACGTTTCGCGAGGACTTTATTCCGGACGAGCCGCCGGGAAAGATCGAAGCCGGCACTTTCGTCTATGAGAACGTCGCGGGTATGGATGCGGCAGTCACCTATCTCGCGCAGCTCGGACGCACACTCGCTGGCGCGGGTGGCGTTCCCGACTCTCGCTCGCTACATGCGGATGCGCGTTTCGCGATGACGTCGATCCAGTCCTATGAGCAGAGCCTCTCGATCGAGATTGCACGTGTTCTGCGCGAGTGCGGTGCCATGATCTACGGGATCGATGACGATGCCCGCGTGAGCGAGCGTGTGCCGACTTTCTGTTTCAACATGCCTGGCATCTCGCCGCAGGTGGTTACCGAGACGCTCGCCCGCGCGAACATCGGGATCCGCGATGGTCACATGTATGCGCCGCGCCTGATGCGGCGTCTCAATGTTCCTGTCGAGTCGGGCGTCGCGCGCGTCTCGCTCGTTCATTACAACACCATGTCCGAGATTCACCGGTTCGGTAACGTGCTCTCCGAGTTGCACAAGCGCGGCTGAGGCAGGTTGGCGAACTGGCGCCGCCAGGCGCGCGGGCTCATTCCAACCTTACGACGGAACACGCGCGTGAAGTGGGATTGGTCGCAATGTCCGCACGTCAGCGCGATCTGTGACAGGCATTCGCCCGATCTCAACATGAGATCCTGCGCGTAGCGCATGCGCTGTCGCGATACATAACCCAACGGGGTCTCGCCGAAAGTTTCCTTGAAGGCGCGCGTGAAGTGGCTGGCGCTGAGCTGCGCTACCGCCGCGAGATCGGTCGTGCGGATGCGTGAGCCGAGATTGTCGGTCACGTAGGAGGCGACCCGCCTGGCCTGCCAGGGGGCGAGCCCGCCGCGCTGGATCTCCGGAGTGTCTTCGCGCCACGGGTTCCGGGCGGTGCTTCGTTTCAGCATGGCGGCCGCCTTTGCGATGCACGCCCTGGCCGTGTCCCGATCGCTGTCTAGAGCCGCGCTGGCCGCCTCGATCAACCCGACCAACGTTTCCCGTCGGGCCCGTGCATTCGAGCGGGGGGAATCGGTTGGGTCGGGTGGTGTCGCAGAAAAGTTCGTGGTGGACATAGGTTTCCCTTGTACTCCCCTCGAGACAACCCACACTCTAGCGGTCCGGCCGCATTATGTGCAATCGCACTAAAGGGGACTTGTCGGGGGCGCGTAATGCCTCTAGGGAAGCGATTCCCGCCGCGACTCCCGGCCCGACGAATCGCTCAAACCACTGGTTGCACGAACGTTGGGTTATACGGCGCGCCGCAGCCGCAACGCAACCATGTTGGATAGCTACCAAACCAACAGCACATGCTTATGCTGAAGCTAGGCAAGGGTGCTCGGGACTGACGCCACAGCCCGGCCCGAGGGCAAGCCCCCGGGGGCAGTTTTCGCCGCCGTTCGATGCCCGCTGTGCCGCCCGTGCTCGGCGGCGCTTGGGCGGGGCGGGCGGTTGGTGCATAGGGACGGCACGCCGGATCCCGGTCGCTAGCCCTCCCGGCGCGCCTGGAAGCGCCGCGCCTTCATGCGATTGCCGCAGACTTTCATGTTGCACCAACGCCGTGTGTGATTCTTGCTCGTGTCGAGGAAGAGCCACCGACACGTGTCGACGTCGCAGGTTCGTACCCGCGTGAGGTCTGCCGAAAGCAACAGATCTGATACCGACTGGGAGAGGATCCACAGCGGGAGTTTGGGATCCGATTCCGCAGCGGCCCATTGCCACGTGATGTTGGCGTGCACGTGTTGGTGGCCCTGCGCCGCCGTCTGCCAATGCAGCTCCCGATGCTGGCTGGCCGCGAGAAAACAACGCTCCAGGGTTTTGAGGTCGGCGGGCGGGGGAGCTCGTTGTTCGAAGGCGGCGTAAAAAACTCCCGCCGCTGCTTCCCGCAACTCTCTCACCGAGCGCAACGTCTGTTCCGCCGCCTCGCCACTCGCGCCTTTGCCGAGCAGGCGGATTTGCCGGGTGTCGAGCAGTTCGCTCTCACGGAGAAAACGCAGCAGTTCGCCATAGCCGACCAGGATCTCGTTCGGTCCGTCGTGGCGAAAGCGGTTGTCCAGGGAATTGACCAGATCGAGGGCGGGATGGCCGCCACTCAGATCGAACAGCGTCTGGCCTTTAGTGGTGCCGGGCATGGGTGTCGTTTAACCCTCCAAATATAGTTTACAGGTTACAGCCGGGCGGGCATACTAACCCTCTATGGGTACTTTAGAGGTTACAGTCAATCTACCGGAAACCCGTGCGCGGCGTATCGACGTCCGGGTGCTGGCGGCGTTCTTCGCCATCTATTTCTTATGGGGCGCGACGTTCCTGGCCATTCGCGTCGCGGTCTTGGAGATACCCCCTTTCTTTACCGCCGGGCTGCGGTTCTTTACGGCCGGTGCTTTTCTCTATCTCGTCATGCGCTTGCGCGGGGAGGCTGCGCCCTCAGCGGTGCAATGGCGCAGTATCGCCGTCATCGCGGTGTGTATGTTCGTCGTGACCTACGGAGCGCTGTTTTGGGCAGAGCAGTTCGTGCCCTCCGGGATCACGGCGGTGATCGAGGCTACGCTGCCGCTGATCGCGATGATCCTCGAGGTCTTCATCTTTCGAACGCAGCAGTTCCGCTGGCGCATGCTGGCTGCGGTCGCGCTTGGACTCAGCGGTATCGCGTTGCTGCTGTTGAAAAGCGGCGGCCAGCCGTTCGGCGTGTTCCCCTGCTTCGTGATCCTGGGCGGGAGTGTCGCGTGGACTCTGGGCGCGGTGCTCACACGATCCATGCCGTTGCCGAAATCAGTGCCGCTCGCCGCCGGTGCCGAGATGATGCTGGGTGGAGCGGTACTGTTGGTGCTTGCGCTGCTGACCGGTGAGCTGCATCCGTTTCCGCATATTCCAGTGCGGGCAGCGGTGGCGCTGTTATATCTGATCGTCGGGGGATCGCTGGTGGGGTTCACTGCGTACGTGTGGCTGCTGGCGCGGATGCCGACCACCCGGGTCGCGAGCCACGCATACGTCAACCCGCTCGTCGCTGTCGCCTTGGGCTACTTCGTGGCGGGAGAGGAAATCACGCCGCGAATGCTAGTCGCCGCGGCGCTCGTGGTGGCGAGTGTGTTTCTGATCTTGAAGCGGTCGTCTGTGACCGACAGCTCAAATTAGTCACGACCTTATGTCACCTGCACCCAGGTCCGAAGGGTGCGTCCTGCTAGGATCCCCTGGTCGAACAACAAAAGCACAGCGCTCCGTAGGGGAGTGGATGAGGGGATTTGGTGCTGAAGACCACGGTAATGACAGTGCTCCTGCTCGGTGCCGCCGCCGCTGGGGCACAGACGCCCGATGTTTCCGCCGCGCACGTCAGTGCGCCGACACCTGCCACGCCACCGGCCTCGGACTCCAGCCAGGTCGGCTATCACGATCTCATCTGTAAGCCGAACGGCACCGAGGATGGGTTTGACTGCGCGGATGAGGCCACTCCCGCGAAGATCGTGCCGATTCCCTGGCACGTGGTGGGACCGCGGCCGCAGGATCAGCCGATCACGGGCTGAGACGAGTCGCTGCGAGCTGCGGCGAGGGTGGCGCTGCGCCGCGTGATATCACGTCGAATCTAATGTCCGCGAGTCGACCGCAGCTCGAACCATAATTGCGCGGCGGCTCGAGTCCAGGCAACACTGCAGGCCTTCAATCTGGAGGAGCCTGCGTGGCCAGCGTGGAATTCACCCTCGACGGGCGGCCCGTTTCAGTCGACGCGGATGCTGCCATGCCGCTCCTGTATGCCATTCGTAACGACCTTGGCCACAACAATCCGCATTTTGGTTGCGGACTGGCTCAGTGTGGCGCTTGTACCGTGCACCTCGACGGACAAGCTTTGCGCTCGTGTGTCACGCCACTGTCGAGCGTGCAGGGCAAGACGATCACGACGATCAAGGGATTGGGAACGCCGGAAAAGCCACACGCGGTTCAACAGGCCTACATAGAAGAGCAGGTTCCGCAGTGTGGTTACTGCGTCAACGGCTGGATCATGACGGCCGCAGCCTTGTTGAACGGCAATCCGAAGGCGACGGATGAGCAGATCCGCGATGGGCTCGCGGGGCTGAAGTGCCGTTGCGGTACTCATATGTCGATCATGCGGGCCGTGAAGCGTGCCCGCGCACTCATGGCTGAAACCGCCGCCACCTGAGGGCGCCATGGCAACCGAATTTGTGCAGCCGCTGTCGCGCCGTGAGTTTCTGCTGACTTCGGGCGCCCTCGTCGTATCGACGAGCATGAGCCTCGGCGTATCTTCCACGTACGCGCAGACGGGTGCCGTCGCGCCGTCACCCCAGTTCCCTTCGCCGGACCAGCTCGACTCCTGGATTGCTATTCTTCCGGACGGCACTGCGGAAGCCTTTTTTGGAAAAATGGACATGGGCCAGGGGTTGGAAGTTGCGATTGCGCAGATCGTTGCGGAAGAGCTCGATGTCGCGGTCGAGCATGTCACCGTGCGTATGGGCGACACCGCGACTTCGTGCAACCAGGGTGGCGCCTCCGGCAGCACGGGCGTGTCGCTCGGTGCCAAGCCGCTGCGTAACGCCGCGGCCGAGGCGCGTCGCATACTCATCGAGCGAGCCGCCGGTGTGCTGAAAGTGCCGGCCGATAAGTTGACTGTTGCAAACGGTGTGGTCGCGGTGACGCACACGCCGGCGAGTAGCGTCAGTTATGCGGACCTCATCGGCGGCAAGCATTTCGATGCCGCGGTCGAGTGGAACAAGCAGGTAGGCAACTTCATGGATGTGAAGGGCCAGGCGCGGCCCAAGCCCTTGGGTGATTATCAACTCGTGGGGAAGTCGGTTCCACGCCGTGACGTTGCCGGCAAAATATTCGGTACGGCTGATTATGTGACCGACATCCGCGTCCCCGGAATGCTGCACGCGCGCATGATTCGGCCGCCGACGGGCGGCAGCACCATCGCCAGCGTGAATGCGGATTCAATCAAGAACGCGCGGGTGGTGCGCGAGGGTGAGTTTCTCGCCGTTGTCGCAGAGCGTGAGTGGGACGCGATCGAGGCGGCTCGCACGTTAGATGTGAAATGGACGCCCCACGATGTGGATCCCTTTCCGGGTGCCGACGGATTACACGCTCACATTCGTGACGCCACGGTCGTCAAACGCGAAGAGACTACCAGGAAGGGTGATACCGAGTCCGCGTTCAAATCGGCTGCTCGTATCATCGAGGCGGAGTATCACTGGCCGTTGCAGTCGCACGCCAGTATGGGACCCGCGTGTGCTGTCGCCGACGTGAAGAGTGGCGAGGCGACTATCTGGACCGGCTCGCAGAAACCGCATTCAACGCGTGACGGAGTTGCCAAGCTGCTGGGTCTGCCCCCTGAGAAAGTCAGGGGCATCTGGGTTATGGGCCCCGGCTCATACGGCCGCAATGATGCGGGCGATGCTGCGATGGATGCTGCCTACCTGTCGAAGCTCACGGGTCGTCCCGTGCGTGTGCAGGGGATGCGCTCCGATGGCACCGCCTGGGATCCGAAGGGCGCCGCGTGTGTGCACCGGGCTCGGGCCGCGCTCGACGCGTCTGGGAAAGTCATTGCGTACGAATTCGTAACGAAGGGACTCTCACGGGTGAACGTGATGTTCAACGAGTCCGATCCGCGGGATTGCCTGACGGGTATGACACTCGGACTGCCGTTGAATCCGGGAGCGGGCCTCGGGTCGCCGTCGGAGAGCTATGCCTTCGGCGCCAAGCTGCTGGCCTGGGAGGTGGTGCCACCTCTGTTGGATCGTTGCTCGCCGTTGCGGACTTCCCATCTACGTGATCCCCTGGGACCGGAAGTCCACTTCGGCAGCGAGCAGTTCATCGACGAGATCGCCGCGGCCGTGAAGGCGGATCCGGTCGAGTTTCGTCTGCAATACATCACCGCTCCTCGTGATGCGGCGATTGTGAAGGCGGCTGCGGAGAAGGCAGGCTGGACGCCGCGGCGAGCTCCGGCCCACCGTGTACGCTCGCTGCACGCGAAAGTGCTTCACGGCCGGGGTATTGCGTACGCGCAACGTAGTGACACGGTGGTCGCTGTCATAGCGGATATCGAGGTCTACCCGAAGGATGGGCGCATCTGGGCGCGCAAGTTTACCGTCGCCCACGACTGTGGACTCATCATCAACCCGAAGTCGTTGCGGCAGACCATCGAGGGCAATGTCGTGCAAGGGCTCTCGCGCACGCTGTTTGAAGAGGTGCACTTCGATCGCAACACTGTCAAGAGTGTCGATTGGGCGAGTTACCCGATCCTGGAGATTCGCGACGCGCCGGAAGAGATCGACATCGTGCTGATCAACAGCACGGACGTGGCGCCGTCGGGCGCCGGCGAGCCGACGATGCGGTGTGTGCCTGCCGCGGTCGCCAATGCGTTCTGGGACGCGACGGGGGTTCGCATGCGACGGGTGCCGTTGAGTCCGCCACGGGTGAAGGCGGCGCTGGCTAAGATTTGAGGGCCCGGGATCTCGCCCAATGGGCCAGACTGGGCGCAACTACGTGGTCGTAGAGCATGACTGACGCCTGCCGTAGCAGGGGCAGGCTGAGTGTCCTCGCCAACCAAACGTAGCCCGGCATCCTCCACCAGAGCGCGATGATGGCCGGCATGCCACTGAGAATCCGATCTTCGCCGTCTCTTACGTAGACACGCCGCTCGAGGTGCTCGCGACGTAGTCCGCAGCTCGCGAATTCGTTGGGTTGTTTCGTGGAGTCCACGAAGCGCAGGTCCGGACGGGATATGGCGCAGAGGTCGGCGTAGTGTTCCATTTCGGTGCGGCATATCGGGCATTCGCCGTTGTAGTAAATGGCCGCCGCGGCGTCAGTTGTCACTGGCGGACGGCGCCCGAGCAGGTGCTCCAGGGCCCCGCCTAGATTCGGAAATTTGAATACGAAGCCGGCTGCGAGGGCCCGACCGGGGGCCACTCTTTGCCCATCGACGAGTAACTGGGACATTTCTCCCAATGCTGCGCGAATGAAGATTGCGGGGATGTGCATCCACAGCGGACGGTGGAGAGTTTTCGCGAGCAGGCGTTGCATCTGCGCGTGCGTGGCGGCCGCGGGGGATACAGCGTTCACCGCGCCTCGGCATGTCGGGGTGTCGAGCGCGAATTCAAACAGGCGGATGAGGTCGGCGATATGGATCCACGAGACCCACTGTTTACCACTGCCGAGCACTGCGCCGAGGCCGAATCGCACCGGCCTTGCGAGCTGCGGTAGCGCTCCGCCGCTGCGCGCTAGCACGAGTCCAATCCGCAGTCGGACTACGCGTGCTCCGAGCCCTTCCGCGGCTGCTGCAGCGGCTTCCCATTCCTGACAGAGTTGGGATTGGAAAATCGGTTGCGGGTTGGCGGTCTCGTCGATTGGGTCGCCGCCGCCCAGGCCGTAGTAGCCGATGGCGCTTGCAGTTATAAAGACTCGTGGGGGATTCTGGAGGCGTCCGCATAGATCCAGGAGGGCGCGTGTCGTGCTGACTCTGCTGTTGATGAGCTTCTCACGGCGCGCGTTTGTCCAGGGAAAACCGAGGATGGGCGCGCCGGCGAGATTCACGATGACTTCGATCCGCTCGTCGTTGGGTATTTCCTTCAGGACGGTAATGATGCGTACGTGCGGTCCGAAGCGGTCCAGGGCGCGATCGGCGTCACGGGTGAGCACGATGACTCGTTCGCCGCGTAACAGCAGGCGCCTTATCAGGTGCCCGCCGATGAAGCCGGTGCCTCCGGTGACCAGCACCGTTCGAGCATCGGATCTCGTGCGCACTTCGATGGGGTCGCGCACCCATTCTGCCGGGCGTGTCATGACGGCTCCTCTGCCGCGCGGAAGCGGCCGGTCTGGTAGAAGACTTCGCCGAAGAGGGGATGGGTGACGGTCATAGTGAAACGGAACCAACCGTTCGACTCGTCGGCGTGCTCGACGTGAGTGGTGCCGGGGGAGAGCCAGGACGGGAGAGGGATTTTCAGGCGGGGCCGGCCTTGCGCGTCGGTGAGGCTCCGGCCGAAGGCGAGACTGCGGCGGAAGGCGAGGACGCCTGGGCTCCAGGGGATTCCAAACTCGAAGTAGTAACCTTTGCTGACGAAGTGGAGCACGCCGCGTCGCTGGTAGACAGACAGCGGCATGCGCAGCCCTGCGGGAAGCTCCTCCGTGAGACTGCCATCGGCACCGATGACCTTTGTCGAGTGCACCCGGCACGCGCGTCCATTCGGCCAGCGGTATTCGCGAAGCCAACTCGCGCCTCTGTTGACGGGACCGACGTGGATGATGGCGGGTACGCGGAGGCCGGTGCGCGGCACAACCGGAGTGCCGATGGCTTTGCAGAGCAATGCGATGACACGCCCGATGATGCTCGCTCTGACAACGTCGAATTCACCGACGTAGTCAACTTTCAGTACGGGTTCGCCGAAGCGTGTTCGTACGGCGGGTGGTAGCCGTCGCCAGGCGACATCGCCGAGGAGGCCGTGCATCCCCGCGGGGCGATGCCACTCGCGATGGACCGGGCTAGGGGACTCCGGCGCCTGTGCGGGGGCGGGGCGCGGAGTGAAAGTTAGTGTTTTGGTGTTGCCCATCATACCCTCCCAAGCTGCTTCTCCTGCTCACTCGCCGATCACCTTTGCGATCCTCTGTCCGAGGCGCATCATCTTCAGCAGCGTCTTACGCGGCAGATTCTTGAT
>DATBCZ010000154.1:0-3430 GCA_036270175.1 Steroidobacteraceae bacterium
CATGGCGCTCTGATACGATGGGGCATGCGGACGATCCGCACTCCATTCCAACAATCCCTCTCGGGATACCTGATCGCCATCGTTGCTACCGCCGCGGTAGCCGCCATGCGCCTGGCAATTTCCGATACCGTCGGCAATTTCGCTCCCATCGTCACGTTTACCGTCGCGATCGTGATTGCTGCCTGGTATGGCGGTCTCGGGCCGGGTTTGCTGGCGACCGCGCTCAGCGCGCTCGCGGCGGACTACCTTTTCACACCCAGTCATCACACATTCCGGATTGCATCTGCGAACGGTGCCGTGAGCTTGGGCGTTATGGTCTTCACGGGTGTGTTGCTGAGCCTGTTGTGTGAATCCTTGCATCGCACCCGCCGGCGTCTCGAGGCCGAGCAGGCAAACCTGCGCCACAGTGTCGAATTGCAACAAGAAATGCGCGACGCCCTGACCGAGTCGGATCGTCGCAAGGACGAGTTTCTCGCCACGCTCGCCCACGAATTGCGTAATCCACTCGCCCCGGTGCGTAATGCTACCCACATCCTGCGAGCCAAGTTGCCTGCGACTCCGGAGCTGCAGTGGGCTCGCGATGTCATCGAACGGCAGGTTACGCAGATGACTCGTCTCATCGATGACCTCATGGATGTGTCCCGGATCACCCGGGGCACCTTCGAGTTACGCCGGGAGTATGTTGGGCTCGACGAGGTGATACGGGTCGCCGTCGAGACGAGCCGGCCGATCGTCGATGCGTCCGGACATCAACTCGCGGTGCATCTTCCTGCCGAGCCGATCGATCTCAATGCGGACCTCATCAGGCTCGCGCAGGTGTTTTCGAACCTGTTGAACAATGCGGCGAAGTACACCGGACCTGGTGGTCGGATCGCGGTGACGGCGGAGCGCGAAGGCGGGATGGTCTGCGTGTCTGTGCAGGACACGGGCATTGGTATCCCCGCCGAAATGTTGACGCAGGTGTTCGAGCCGTTCACGCAGCTCGATCGCTCCCTGGAGCGGACGCGAGGCGGGTTGGGAATAGGACTGGCCTTGGCGAAGCGCCTCGTGGAGATGCATGGCGGTACCATCGAGGCCCGCAGCCCGGGACCTGGGCACGGGAGTCGATTTGTGGTGCGACTGCCTGTTTCCGCACACTCGAGCGTTGCTCGCCCCGTTGCGCTTGAGGGGCGTGGTCCCGCACTTGCCATAGGGCGCCGTCGTATCCTGGTGGCGGATGACAACTACGATTCGGCGACGAGCCTCAGTATTTTGTTGAACGATGCCGGCTACGACGTCCGCACCGCCGGCGACGGTGCTCAGGCGCTCGAGACAGCGGCACAGTTTCGTCCCGACGTAGCACTGCTCGACATCGGAATGCCCAAACTCAACGGTTACGATGTCGCCCGTCAGCTCCGCAACCAGCCCTGGGGGCGGCATGTGCTGCTGATTGCCGTGACGGGGTGGGGCGGTGCCGATCATAGACAGCAAACCGCCCAGGCCGGTTTCGATCATCACCTCACCAAGCCGGTCGACCCCGCCGCGCTGACCCGCCTGCTGGTTGCCCTTCTGGCCGAAACAGGTTCACGGGCCAGCGGCTCCGTGGCAACCTAGCCAGGCAGGCTGGCTCCCTATACACCGCTGCAGGCGTTCGTCCCGCCCGATGCAACTACAGGCACGAGAAATCGCGCGCATACCGTTGTCGCTCCTTACGCGGCTGCGCCTGATCCTGTTTGGACATGAGGATCTCGCGGGGATCATTTTCTGGGCGGCGTTGGTTGGCGTCTGCGGCGCTCTTGCCAGTGTGGCGTTCCGCGAGAGTATCCGGCTGCTCGAGTTGGTGTTTACCGGTCAGGCAGCGGGACTCGTCAACGGGGCGTCAAAACTCGTCTGGTGGCATCGCGCGCTCGTTCCGGTGATTGGCGGCGCGCTGGCCGGCTGGGTGTTGTACATCCTCGGTAGCCGGTTCATCTCGTTGAAAGTTGCCGACTACATGGAGGCGGTACTCGTTGGCGACGGACGCATCAGCCTGCGCGGCACGCTGCTGAGAAGCGCGTCTTCGCTGTTGACCATCGGCTCGGGCGGCTCGATCGGTCGCGAGGGCTCCATGGTGCAACTTTCCGCCATGATTGCGTCCCGGCTCGGGCAGTTGGTCCGTGCTCCGGTCCCGCGACTGCGACTTCTCGTGGCGTGTGGAGGGGCCGCGGGTATCGCCGCCGCCTACAACGCGCCGATCTCCGGTGCGTTGTTTATTTCAGAGATCGTGCTCGGCTCGCTCGCCATGGACACTTTCGGGCCGCTGGTCGTTGCCTCGGTCATCTCGGATGCGACCATCCATCGCTTTCTCGGCTACGGACCGGTATTCAACGTGCCGCATGTGCAGTTCGCCTCGAACTGGGAGCTGGGGTTCTATGTCGTGCTCGGCGTGTTGCTGGGGCACCTGGCGCCGCCGTTTCTCGGCTTGATCGATTTCACCAAGGGCCGTTTCGTGCGGCTCGGGCTGCCGCTCTACTGGCAACTTGCGCTTGGCGGAGTCTGTGTCGGTATCATTTCCATCTACTTTCCGCAGGTGTGGGGTAACGGTTACAGCGTCATAGGTAACATCCTGCAGGGGAATCTGCTCGGTGTGACTTTGCTGTTGGTCCTGCTCGCGAAAATATTCGCCACTTCCGCCACTGTGGGTTCGGGAGCGGTCGGCGGTGTTCTCACTCCCACGCTGTTTATCGGTTGCGCGGTCGGTGCGTTGGTTGGCGGTGTGCTCCACCACCTCATGCCCGCTATCGTTTCCGTACCCGCGGCCTATGCTCTCATCGGCATGGGCAGCTTTCTCTCGGCAACCACCCTGGCGCCGCTCACTTCGATTCTGTTGATTTTCGAGATGACCGGTGACTACGAGATCGTATTGCCGCTCATGTTGGCCTGTGTGAGCTCGCACTACACGGCGAAGGTGTATCGGCACGGAAAGTCGGTGTATCACGCGTCATTGCAGGGTGCTCTTACCGTGGAGGGGTCCGACGATTGGCGCCTGCGCACGGTGGAGACGTTGGTGAAGCCGGCGGCGGCGGTCGTGCCCGACACGATGACTCTCGGCGAAGTGTTCGACCAGTTGCCGAAGCGCCCCCTGGAGCGCGTGTTCGTCGTGAAGGGCGACGAGCTCGTGTCGTGGCTGAATCCGCGCGAGGTACTCGAGAAAATGCATCACTCGGAACTCGATGGCAGTGTGCCGGTGTCCGCCGTCGCGAAACCTGTTGAATTCGCATTGGCCCCCGACATGCCACTCACGACGGCGCTCGAGGCTTTCCTACGGGAGCAGGCTACCGTGCTGCCCGTAACGCCCGGGCAGTGGCGCAATACGCTGCTGGGCGAGGTTGCCCGCAACGATCTGATGCTGGCTATTCAGGACCGGCTGACCTACCCGAAGTAAATTTCTCAAAACGGCCATGACCGGTCA
>DATBCZ010000155.1:0-3471 GCA_036270175.1 Steroidobacteraceae bacterium
AGCTGCCGGATCTCGCGCAGCACCTGTTGGCCCGGGACGTCCGCCGGGTGCGCCTTACCGGCGAACAGGAAGAGGACCGGACGCGTGGGGTTGTTGACGAGTTTCGCCAGGCGGGCGCGATCCCTCAGCAACAAGGTGGCACGCTTGTAGGTTGCAAACCGTCGTGCGAAACCAATCGTGAGCACGTTGGGACGCAACGGATCGAGCAGGCGCGTGACGTGACGCAACTGCGCCGGGCTCATTCCTTTGCGCGCGTACTCCCGCTGCAACCGGTCGCGCACGCTCGCCAGCATCCGCGACTTCACGGTCTGTGCCGTGGGCCAGTAGCGCTCGTCAGGAACATGCTCGAGCCCTGTCCAGAACCCGGGTTCGCGCAGTCGCTCACGCCAGTCGCGGCTCAATTCACGATCGAAGAAATCTGTCCAGGTTTGATGCAGGAACGTGGGGACGTGCACGCCGTTGGTCACGAAGCCCATGGGGTTTTCTTCGGGCCGGATCTCCGGCCACTGGTCGGCACACAGGCGCGCCGACACGATGCCGTGAATGCGGCTCACTGCGTTCACATGTCGCGTGCCGTTCAACGCGAGGCGCGTCATGTTGAACATCCCGGGCGACGACGGCGAGCGCGCAAGCTCGAGGAAACGCTCGACTGGAATGGCGAGTTCTTTAACGAAATCACCGAAGTGCGAAAGAATGAGGTCGTGGCCGAACGCGTCGTGACCGGCGGCGACCGGCGTATGCGTGGTGAATACGCAGCTCGAGGCAACCGCTTCCAGGGCTGCGTTGAATTGCAAAGGGGTTGCACCCTGCACGGGGATGGCCAGGTGCTCGCGCAACAGCTCGAGGATGAGGAAGGCCGCGTGGCCTTCATTGAGATGAAACACGGCCGGCCGGATGCGCATGGCGCGCAAGGCACGGATGCCCCCGATGCCGAGGATCATCTCCTGGCGAATGCGGGTCGATTCGTCGCCACCGTAGAGGCGGTGGGTGATGTCGCGATCGGACGGCGCGTTCTCGGGACAGTTGGTGTCGAGAAGGTAGACCGGGATACGGCCGACCTGCGCCTTCCAGATCCTGGAATAGACATCGCGGCCGGCGATGCGCACGACCACTTGCGCCCACTCTCCATCCGGCCCGCGAGCCGGCTCGACCGGGAGATCGCGTGGCAGGCGCTCGCGGTATTCCGCGTGTTGGACGCCGTCGTTGTCGACGGACTGGGTGAAGTAGCCCTGCCCATATAACAGGCCGACCGCGACGAAGTTCGCCCGGTCGTCGCTAGCGGCCTTGCAGTAGTCACCGGCCAACACGCCGAGTCCGCCTGAATAGATGGGGAAACTCTCGTGAAAGCCGTACTCGGCACAGAAGTACGCTGTCAGGGGTTGGTCTGGTGAGGGGGCGCTTTCGGACAAATAGGCATCGAGGGTGTCGAGGGCCTGTTTGTAACGCGCGAGGTAGACGGAGTCTTTCGAGATGCGGTCCAGGGTGGCCTGGGGGAGGCACCTCAGCATGAGGCGGGGGTTGCCCCCGGTCTGGCGCCAGAGCTCGGTATCGAGGTCCTCGAAGAGCGCCCGGGTGGGGCGGTGCCAGCCGAAGAAAAGGTTACTGGCTAGCTCGGGCAGTCGCACCAGGCTGGGCGGAATGACTGGTGTGACCTCAAGCAGTGGATTTCTCATCACTTTTTTCCGGGAGAACAGCGAAGGGTTGCGCCCTTTGGGGTTGCACCCTGCAGGGGGTGGGGAGTGTAGCAGCTCAATTCGGGGACTCGCGTGGCGCCCCCTTGCGATGGAACAGGCTTGGTAACCCACCAATAGTGTTTGACTCACAATACTGTGCACTCTACAGTAGCGCATGGGCGACGAGGGCCAGGGGCGCAAATTTCAGAAAGACCTGAACTCGGGGCTGGTGGCGCTGGTGTTGCTGGCCGTGCTGGAGAGCAGTCCAGAGGACCTATATGGTTATGAGATCGCCAAGCGCCTGCAAAAGGCGAACGAGGGTGACGCGCTGTTCAAGGAAGGGACGATCTATCCCGTGCTGCGCAGTCTGAGCGCCACCGGCCTGCTGACGAGTCGCGTCGTGCCCTCGTACTCCGGGCCGCCACGCCGCTACTACCGGATTACCGACGAGGGCCGCACCGTTCTCCAGCAATGGAGCGGGATCTGGCGGCAGACCCGTGACTTTGTGGACCGTTTCATCGAAAGAGAGCACTCATGAACCGCTTCTCCGCTCCTCGCTCGATCGACGAATATCTGAAGCAGTTGCGCGCTGCGCTGGAAGGCGAGGATGCCTCGCTGATACAGGACGCACTGTACGACGCTGAGGAATACCTGCGCGCGGAGGTCGCCTCGCACCCTGGTAAGTCCGAAGCGGACGTCCTGGAACTCATCGCGAGCACCTACGGAGCTCCCGAGGAGGTGGCCACCGCGTACCGGGACACGGAAGTCAAAGTCAAAGCGGCATTGCGCACGCCTCCACCGCGGCGTGCCGAAAATCCGAGTGGCGCGCGACGTTTCTTCGGCATCTTTCTCGACCCGCGTGCTTATACGTCGCTCTTCTATATGTTGCTGACGCTCGCGACGGGCGTCATGTATTTCGTCCTGGTCGTCGTGGGTGTGTCCCTATCGGCGGGTCTCGCCATTCTCATCATCGGCGTACCGTTTTTCCTGGCGTTCATCAGCATCACCCGTGTGGTCTCACTCGGCGAAGGCCGCCTCATCGAAGCGATCACGGGTGAGCGCATGCCGAGACGGCCGGTGCACCCTGGACCCACCGCGGGCTGGGGCGCGCGGATTGGAGCGATGCTGAGTGATGCGCGCACGTGGACGACGCTTCTTTATTTCGTTCTCATGCTGCCGCTCGGCATCTTTTACTTCGTCACCGCCACGGTCGGACTCTCGATCGGTGTGAACCTGGTGTTAGCGCCCTTCGCCGTGCTCGGCGAGAACCTCGGATGGATCAATGCCGATGCCCAGGGCATACCGTTCGCCCTCGGCCACAATGTGATGAGACTTACGACCCATTCGTGGATCGGGTCGCTCTTCATGTTCGCGATTGGCGTGGTTGTGCTCACATTGCTGATGCACATTGCGCGCGCCATCGGTCGCGGCCACGCACGACTGGCGAAGGCGCTGCTGGTCGAGCCGGGGGCCTGAGCGGCAAGGTACACTTCGCGGCATGGGTCGACTTTTCGTTACGGCGTGGGCTGCCGTGGGTTTATTGGTGGCACTGCCCGGCGAAGGTGCACCCCCGCCGGCGCCCGCCTCCAAAGCCCCTCAACACACTGCCGGCTGCCTCCAGGCGGGCAACGGTTATTTGCGTGCCCGGATTCGCGGCACTCTCAATCTCGACATCGACTGGCACAACGGCGAAATCGAATGCGACGGAGGATCCCGTCCGAACGGTAGCGGCATCCGCGTAAGCTTCGCGGGACCGAGGCAGTCGGATGGACGACGCTTGCGCATGGTGTTCGGCGTA
>DATBCZ010000156.1:0-3666 GCA_036270175.1 Steroidobacteraceae bacterium
GGTGCTGGCGTTCGTCAACGTGGCCTTCATGGGAATGGGCGCCGACACTTCCGGCATCGGCACGCTGCGCACGGGTCTCATTTTCGCGGCGCTGATTGTGCCGGTATTCGTCTATCGCCACTACATCCAGGACAAGGGCAGGTTCCCTGCCGCAATGGAAGCGGATCTCGAGATAGGCGAGGGGCAGGCGGTGATGAAGCGCGCCGGCATCTGGCCCTACCTGGCGTTAGCCTTGGGGGTTGTGGTGCTGGTCGTCACCCACATGCTCGCGGTCTACTGACAGGGCGCAAGCGATGCTGGTCACCGGAATCAAAAGCAAACCTGTCTACACGCCACTGGCGCCGGACCTGACTGGCCGGTATCACCTGATGCTCGGCCACGGTGTGGGTCGTGAGCCACTGTTGCGTGTTTTACGGGATTTGCGTGTGGCCGCGCCGGAAAGCGGCGCGCGCACACGTGTCTTGTTCGTCGGTAGCCCGGACGAACAGGCCGCGGGCGGTGAGCAGTTCCGAGCCGCGGGCGCCGCGGAAGTGCGGTTGTTCGGGCGGCCCGATGAATTGCTCACGGACTTTCAGGACGTGCTGACGCACTCCTTCATGGGAACGCGGTTGTATGTGGCCGGCCCGGAAAGCTTCATGGGCCTGGCGATGCGCATCGCGCGGCAGTTCAATCTCAACAAGGACGAGGTGCGCGCCGAGGAGTGTGGCTCGGCGGCCCGGCGCGTTTACTGCATCCATTGCCAGACCGCGACGGAAAACGTCACCACGAACATCGTACAGTGCAAGGACTGTAACCGCTGGTTGCTGGTCCGGGATCACTACTCGAGCCGCCTCGCCGCGTACATGGGTGTGATGGTCGATGCCGAGGCGCCTGGCGAGCGGCCCGACGTGAAAGAGGTATTCCCGTGAGCCACGCCGATACCATTGCGGTTCGGGTGGTGGCGGTCGAGCAGGTCACGCCGCAGATCAAACACTTCAAGCTCGCGGCCGTGGATGGCTCCCGCCTGCCCGCGTTCTCCGGTGGATCACACATCATCGTGGTGATGCGCGACGTGGATCGCGTGCACCGCAACCCGTATTCGCTGTTGGGCATTCCCGGGGAGCTCGAAACCTACGAGATCGCGGTCCGACGCATGGAGCAGTCACGTGGCGGCTCGCAATTCATGCACGACACGGTGCAGGTGGGCAGCACGCTGGAGATCGCGCATCCTGTTAATTTATTCGGTTTGAGCAAGATAGGGCGCAAGCACATCCTGATCGCCGGCGGTGTCGGTATCACGCCGATCCTGGCGCAGATGGAAGACCTCCACCAGGACTCGGTCCCGTATGAGATTCACTATAGCGTGCGCTCGCCGGAGCACGCGGCATTCCTGGCCCGACTGGGCAACCGTGCCGCCGAGCGGCTCAACGTGTATTACGACAGCAGCGGCGATGCGATCGATTTTGATGGGCTGCTGTCGACACAACCCCTCGGCACCCATTTCTACGTATGCGGACCGGCCGGAATGATCCAGCTCGTCCTGGCAAAGGCGCGCGAGTGGGGGTGGCCGGAGAGCCACATTCACTGGGAACAGTTCAGCGCGCCCCCCGCCGGCGAGGCGTTCGACGTGCACTTGGCGAAAGCCAGTCTCGATGTACATGTGGTCCCCGACCAGAGCCTCCTCGAATGTATCGAAGCTGCCGGCGTGGAGGTTCCGTACCTGTGCCGTGGCGGTGTCTGCGGGTTCTGTAGAACCGACGTGCTCGAGCTGGATGGGGAACTCATCCACAACGATCACTATCTGTCTGACGAGGAGAAGGCCTCGGGTCGGGTAATCATGCCGTGCGTGTCGCGGGCTCGATGTAGGAAGCTGGTCCTGGACCTCTGACGGAGAAACGTAAGTGAGCGTTGCATTCAAACCTGACGAGACATTTCGCGACGACTTCACGTTTCGCAACAGCCCGCACGCGATCCGGCGCTTTCCGCTGCCCTTTCCCGAAGACAAGTACATGTATTCGGTGAATATCGAGGCGCATCGGCCCGGGCCTGTGGGCTCGGTGATTGAATTCGCCATCGATGTCGACGAGCACTATGTGGCGGAGTGCCGGGAGCGCGCCCTGGTCCTGCAGGAGGACCCGCTGCGCTTTCAGGCGATGCCGCACATGATGAGCGCGCAGTGGGACTGCCTCGAGCTCATCATGGAATCGCTATCCCGCGATTATCCGCAACACTTCACGCTCGAGAGACAGGGTAACCGTTGGGTTTGGACGAATCGGCCTCTCGGCATTCACCAGGCTTTCACCTTTGGCGATCCGGCGACGTTGCCGCAACAGCCGCTCGACTACATCACGCGCCAGGTGCAGGGCGACTGGGTGGTGATGGACCAGCGGGAAGGCGATCTCTGGGCGGAAGCGGGCATGGTGACCACGCAGGCCGATTGGTCGTTGAACTTCGACATCGGCATGAGTTTCAAGGAGTGGCACGGCCCGGTGCCGCTGGCGCACGAGATGGGCGTGTTCGATCGGGCGCTCAAATACCTGTTGGGACTGCGCCTGAACGAGCCGGTCCGGCGCTTGAACTGGACGATGACCGTCAATCCGCGGCTCGATACCTCGCCCGAGACCTACCACAGGTGGGGGACGGATCGCGGCAGCGTCACCCCGCAGAATGTGGGCGACAAGGTGCATCTGCGTGTCGAGCTGCAGGGGTTGTGGCGTCTCCCCCGGTCGAATGGGATCGTCTTCAGCGTTCGGGGTTATCTCATCAGCATGCGGGAGCTCGCGACTATTCCGAAGTGGGCGAAACGCGTCCATCGCGTGCTACGCGACCTTCATCCGGCGCTCATGGATTACAAGGGGCTCACGCGTTACCGGGATACGGTGGTCGGGTATCTCGCGCCTTTCGACGACGGCGCGCCGACTACACCGGGTACCGCGCCGGAATAGGCGCAGCCCTCTCTTTACAACAATTATTCTCCAGGAGATCTGACATGGCGTTGAGTTGGCGTACCACGGTTCTGGCTGAGCGACATCGTGCGCTGGGCTCCAAGCTCGAAGACTGGAATGGCATGGGGACCGCCTGGACCTATGCCACGGACATGGCGCTCGATCATGTGGCGATCCGGACCAGGGCCGGACTGATGGATGTCTCGGGCCTGAAGAAACTGCATGTCACGGGCCCCCACGCCGCGGCGGTGCTCCACTACGCGACGACACGTGATGTCACCAAGATCTATCCGGGGCGGTCCGCCTACGCCTGCATGTTGAATGACGCCGGGCACTTCATCGAGGACTGCATTCTCTACCGCATGGGACCGAATTCCTGGATGGTGGTCCACGGCAGCGGCGCGGGACACGAAACGCTCACCAGCGCCGTCATCGGCCGTAACGTCGCGCTGGTGTTTGACGACGACATGCACGATCTCTCGTTGCAGGGGCCGGCGGCGGTGGAGTTTCTCGCCAAACACGTCCCCGGCATCCGCGACCTGAAGTACTTTCATCACACGCCGGCGCAACTCTTCGGTCGCCCGGTGCACATTTCCCGCACCGGTTACACCGGCGAGCGGGGTTACGAGATCTTCTGCAAGGGCGAGGATGCCGGACTCATCTGGGACACCATCCTGGCGGAGGGGAAAAGTCTCGGCATCATCCCCACGTGCTTTGCAACTCTCGACATGTTGCGAGTGGA
>DATBCZ010000157.1:0-2146 GCA_036270175.1 Steroidobacteraceae bacterium
GCCCTCACGCTCGGGTTTCGTGAGCCGGGTCAGGATGGCAAACACCGCAGCCAGGTTGAGGACGTGCGGATCGAGGTGCACGTTACGGAAGGCCGGCGCACCCGAGACGAGCTTCTGGTAGATGCGCGATTCGTCGCGATACGACAACGCGTACGGGACCCTGATGATGACCATGCGGTCCAGCAGCGCCTCGTTTTCCTTTTCCTGGAGAAACTTGTGGAATTCCGCGAGGTTGGTATGCGCGAGAATGGTCTCGTCCAAGTGAATGAGCGGGAAGCGTGAGACCTTGACGTTCTTTTCCTGTGTCATGGTGAGCAACAGGTAGAGGAACTCGCGCTTCACCTTCAGGATTTCGATCATTTCCAGCACGCCGCGGCTCGCGGCGTAAACGGCGCCCGACCAGGACCACGCCCGGGGGTCACCCTCGTCACCGATTTGCGCGACTTTAGCGAGATCAACGGACCCGACCAGGTCCGCGATATCCGCCGTGGTGGGGTCGTGCGGAGCATACGTGCCGATGCCAACGCGCGCGGATTCCTGCAGGAAGATCCGCTCTACGGGTACGCGTACGAAGTCACCCTCGAACTCGCGCTCGACGTGGTCGCGGGCCCACGGAGACAATTCTCCAGGAATATCCACGCCATAGCGATCGCGAAACTCAGCGCGAAGGCCCGCGGGAATGAGATTCAGCGGGTTCTCGCGTAACGGCGAGCCCTTCACCGCGTATAGAGCGCCCTCGTCCGTGCGGCTGTACTCCTCCAGGCCGCGCTTCATGAGGATAGCCAAGGTCGATTTACCGCCAGACGGCGGGCCTAGCAGCAAGAGGAGTCGACGGCCGACATCGGAGCCGGCGGCCGCCGCTTTGAAATAGTCCACTACGCGGCCGAGCGGCTCGTCGATACCGAAGAGCTCGCGCTTGAACAGCTCGCGGGCCTTGGCGCTCTCTGGCATCTCCCCGGGGGCCGCGCGGCCATGCCAGCGCAGCATGTCCCAGATGTATTCGTGGCTCGTGCGGGCCATGGCCGCCGGATTGGCGGGCACGATGTTGGCGAGAAATTCGCCGAAAGTGCCTTCCCAGCGCTGCGCGCGATGGAGGCGGCTGAAAGAGCTCAGGGATTCGATGAATGCAGAATAAGGCTTGGAAGAATCTGAATCGTCGTCAGAGAGCGGTCGCATCGTCCTTCCCTCCCGTTGAGTGCACATGTCTCGGCCGGGGCGCCAGTGATGCCAGCGTCGCTCTCAACTTAGACCCAACGCTTTCCACGGTGCGTGATGGCCCTCTATTCCCGACCCGACTATTACGTTAAGACGTTCACAGCACGGAATTGTTCAAGAAATCGAAAACGCCGCGCTTTTTAGAACTAAAGCAAAATGCATGCCTGTTACGCCCGCGTCCCTGCCTGTCCCAAGTCGCTGATTTCAAATATCGGCTCGATGGCCGGGCGGGTTCGGCGCCGGATCGGCGCTGCCCCGTTTTCAGCATTCCGGTCTGACGAGCCGGTAGTGCCACTTCAGCCTACCCCCACCGGGGCAATTGAGAAAGTCCGATTCGCTGCCATGGGAGCGCTTCGCACAAATGCTCATCCACCACGCAGCGCTGCTAAATCTCCCAGGTACGCGTCCGCGCGCACCTGCAGGAAAGTTGCGCGCGGCGCATGGATGAGTGAACGCTGCGCGCCCCGGTCGCGCGCGATGCAAGACCGTCGGCTTTTGGCGGCACCGGCGCGGCGTGACGCTCTGAAGCGGTGCGCACGGGATCGATTCGCGCCCTAACGGTGCTTCACTCCACCTGTGTCACTCATATCTGACATGACAGCGTCATTGCTTTGCAACTAAGATAACTGAGTCACGCTTGCACCCACCGCACAGGATGTGCGAGTTGAATGTCGGCGGATACGTGGCGCGGTGTGTGGAGGCCACGACCCGACAACTGGGGTTATACCCGCCGGTGTTGTTACATACAGCCGGGGGCACCTAGCCCCGGGGCGCGCAGCCGGGGGCACCCAACCCCGGGGCGCGAAGACGGGCGCAGTCGGGGGGGAGGTCGTTTGTCCGACCAGTGGGCGGAGTCGCGCGCCTGCGACGCTGAGAATCAATGGCGCTATGCCGACTTTCGTCCCCGCGCGAGAGGGCGACTTTGGGCTCT
>DATBCZ010000158.1:0-6614 GCA_036270175.1 Steroidobacteraceae bacterium
CGGATGTCATCAGCCCCGCCGAGCGCATCCGCAAGCTCAAATAAGCATGTTCGCCGCCCCCCAGACAACCGTTACGCCTCATCCGACCGCCATCGGCGGACTCGGCGAGGTCGCCCTCGCCCTCATCATCGTGCTGGCCGCAATATTCGTGGTTGCATGGCTCTTCCGTCGGATGCGGATCGTGGGTAACCGGGTCGGTGGCGCCATAGACGTACTCGCCAACGTGCAGCTCGGGCAGAAAGAGCGCGCGGTACTGTTGAAAGTCGGTTCCACGCAGATCCTGCTGGGTGTGGCACCCGGACAGGTCAGCACCCTCCACGTCCTCACCGAGCCCCTGGAGCTGACGAAACCGCCGGCGGGAGCCTCGGGCGATTCCGGCAACGCGTTCCGCACGATTCTCCTGCGGAGTCTCGGCAAGTGACACGCGCGCTGCGCAATACCTTACTCGTCTGCGCCGCGCTGCTCCCGGCGGCGGCACTGTTTCCCGCAGCCGCGCTGGCCGAGCCCGGCCTCCCCGCTTTGACGGTACAGACCGCGGCCGGCGGCGGACAGACCTACTCGCTGACGATCCAGGTCCTGCTCCTGATGACGGCAGTCACCATGCTGCCGGCAATTCTTCTGATGATGACCGCCTTCACGCGCATCGTGATCGTGTTGGGAATCCTGCGCCAGGCAATCGGCGCGGGCAACACTCCACCCAACCAGGTGCTGATGGGATTGGCGCTCTTTCTGACCCTGTTCGTGATGTCTCCCGTCGTGGAGCGCATCAACGAGGATGCCTACAAGCCCTACGCCGCCGGGACGATCGACGCGCCGGCAGCGCTCGACAAGGCCCTCGTGCCCCTGAAAAAATTCATGCTGGATCAGACCCGCGAGAGCGACATCGCAACCTTCGTGCGTATCTCCGGAGGCAAGGGCTACGCCACACCGCTGGACGTACCCCTCATGATCCTCGTGCCGTCCTTCGTCACGAGTGAGCTGAAGACGTCCTTTCTGATCGGGTTTCTGCTCTTCATTCCGTTCGTGATCATCGATCTCGTGGTCGCGAGCGTGCTGATGTCCATGGGCATGATGATGCTCTCGCCCGTGCTGATTTCCCTGCCTTTCAAACTCATGTTGTTCGTGCTCGTCGACGGTTGGGCCCTCGTCATGGGCACGCTGGCCTCGAGCTTCTACTCCTGAACCGCTATGAATCCTGAAACCATCATGACCGTCGGCTGCCGTGCGCTGGAGATCGCGTTGATGATCGCGGCGCCGATGCTGCTGGTGGGCCTCGTCACCGGCCTCATCGTCGGTGCCTTCCAGGCCGCGACGTCGATCAACGAGCAGACGCTCTCGTTCATTCCGAAGCTGCTGGCGATCTCCGCGACCCTGGTGTTCGTCGGCCCCTGGATGTTGAAAGTGCTCATCAGCTACACCCGCGAGCTGTTCGAGAGCATCCCGTCGCTGATCAACTGAAGCGCCCCAGACATTCCACCATGCTCACGCTCACCACAGGACAGCTCGAAATCTGGATCGCCCAGATCTTCTGGCCTTTTGTGCGCGTGGGATCCTGCTTCATGGTGGCTCCCGCGTTCGGCGCCGCGTTCGTGCCGGCTCGGATCCGTCTCGTAATCGCCGGCGGCGTTGCGCTGATCATCGCGCCACTGGTGCCTTCGCCCGCGGGCGTTGCACCCTTCTCGGCGGCGGGATTCGTCATCACCGTGCAGCAGGCCGTCATCGGCGTGGCGCTGGGCTTCTGCATGCAGATCGTGTTCGACGCAGTAACGCTCGGCGGCCAGTTACTCGCCAACAGCATGGGTCTCTCGTTCGCCTACAACCTCGACCCGATGCACGGTGCGCAGACCCCGGTGCTGGGGCAGTTCTACACCCTGCTGGTCACGATGACCTTTCTCGCCCTGAACGGCCACCTGCGGCTGATCGAGATCCTGGTCGACGGATTCCATACTTTGCCGGTCGGCACGAGTGGTCTCGGACCGGATGGGCTGTGGACGGTCGTGCAGTGGGGCTCGACGTTATTCTCCGGCGCGTTGAGCGTCGCTCTGCCCGGCGTGACCGCCCTTCTCATCGTGAATATCTCGTTCGGTGTCATGAGCCGCGCCGCGCCGACATTGAACCTGTTTGCTGTTGGACTTCCGGTCTCGCTCGTCTTCGGCCTCGTGATCATGCTGGTGGGTCTGCCGACCGTGCAGACGGGCTTCGAGCGCCTGCTGCTGGACGCCCTCATGCTGGTCCGTATGTTGACCGGGGTGGGCTGAGCCATGGCGGGAAGTGATAGTGACCAGGAACGGACCGAACAACCTACCAGTAAGCGGGTGGAGGAAGCCCGCAAGCAAGGGCAGGTTCCCCGTTCGGCGGAACTCAATGCCGCGACGGTCATGTTACTCGCCGGCGGCGGCCTGCATTTCATGGGTGCGCATCTCGGCACGCAGCTGCACGACCTCATGCGCTCGGGCCTGTCGCTCTCACGTGAAGAGACACTCGACGAATCACGGGCTCTCGGCATCTTCGCGAACGAGGTGCTGCATGCTCTCATCGCGTGTGCGCCGATCCTCGGTCTCACTTTAGTGGCGGCTTTCGTTGCCCCTATCGCTATCGGCGGCTGGAACCTGAGCTTCGAGGCTCTCGCTCCCAACTTCGACAAGCTCAATCCGGTGTCCGGCCTGGAACGCATCTTCTCCCCGCGCAGCATCGTTGAGTTGGCCAAGGCGTTCGCGAAATTCCTGTTCATCGGGTCCGTCGCGGCCTGGCTGCTGTGGAGTCACACGGGCGAACTCATGGGCCTGGGCTCCGAGCCGATCGACAGCGCGATGTCGCATGCCGCAACCCTCACCGGTCATTCATTCCTGGTACTGGCCGGCACCATGGGGTTGATCGCCGGCATCGACGTGCCGTTGCAGCTCTGGCAGCACAACCAGAAACTCAAGATGAGCCGCCAGGAAATCAAAGAGGAAGCGAAAGAGGCCGACGGCTCGCCCGAAATGAAGGGCCGCATCCGCCGCGTGCAGCAGGAGCTCGCCCGCCGCCGGATGATGCAGGAAGTGCCGAAGGCGAATGTCATCGTCACCAACCCGACGCACTTTGCCGTCGCGCTTCGCTACGACGAAAAGCGCATGCGCGCGCCGATCGTGGTCGCGAAAGGCGCTGACGAGATCGCGGCCCGCATCCGTGCGGTCGCCACCGAACACAACGTCCCGATCTTCGAGGCCCCGCCGCTGGCCCGGGCCCTCCATCGCAACGTCGACCTTGGAGGCGAAATCCCGAGCAATCTGTACGTAGCGGTCGCACAGGTCCTCACCTACATCTACCAGGTGAAGGCCGCGCGGAATTATGGAGCGGTCATGCCGCAGCCCCCGGCCATCGATCCGGGTCTCGATCCCGACCTCACGCGGCACTAAGGACTGACGAACCAACCCATGGCAACGACGCCCGCCACCACCGCAACCATGCCAACGATGCGCGAGCTGATCCGCACAGGGGTCGGCGTGCCTATCGGTGTGCTCGCGGTTCTCGCGATGATCGTAATGCCGTTGCCGCCGATGGCACTCGACATTCTGTTCACGTTCAACATCGCACTGTCGATCGTGATCATGATGGCCGTGTTCTACGTATCGCGGCCCGTTGAGTTCGGCGTATTTCCGACCGTCCTGCTGGTTGCAACCCTGTTGCGCCTCGCACTGAACGTTGCTTCCACGCGCGTTGTGCTTCTAAACGGGCACAGCGGTCCGGGAGCCGCCGGCCGCGTGATCCAGTCGTTCGGCGAATTCGTGATCGGCGGCAACTTCGCCGTCGGTGTGGTCGTGTTCGTCATTCTGACCATCATCAACTTCGTGGTCGTCACCAAGGGCTCGGGCCGTATCTCGGAAGTCAGTGCCCGATTCACCTTGGACTCCATGCCCGGCAAGCAGATGGCCATTGACGCCGATCTGAATGCCGGCCTCATCACGCAGGACGACGCACGCGCACGTCGCGCCGACGTTCGGGCGGAAGCGGACTTCTACGGCTCCATGGACGGTGCCAGCAAGTTCGTCCGCGGCGATGCGGTCGCGGGCATCCTGATCATGGTCATCAACATTCTCGGTGGCCTGGCCATCGGCACGATCGGTCACGGGATGCCGATCGCGGAAGCCGGTAAGACGTATACCCTGCTGACCATTGGCGATGGCCTGGTCACGCAGATTCCGGCGTTGCTGTTGTCGACCGCCGTCGCCCTCATCGTGACCCGCATGTCCCGCGCGCAGGATATGGGCGGCGAGCTCACCAAACAGCTCTTCGGTCACCCGAAAGCGCTCGGCGTCGCTGCCGGTCTCCTCGGCGTAATGGGCCTCGTGCCGGGCATGCCGAATGTGGCCTTCCTGTTCATGTCGCTGCTGTGCGGCTCGGCCGCCTACGCCGTGGCCAAGCGCCGGGCAACACCGGTACCCGAAGTCGTGGCGCCAGCCAAGAACGCGGCACCCAACAACGAGACGCGCGAGCTGTCCTGGGATGACGTCAAGCCGGTGGATCTCATCGGTCTGGAAGTCGGCTACCGCCTGGTGCCGCTCGTCGACAAGCGCCAGAGCGGCGACCTGCTCGCTCGGGTGCGCGGCGTGCGTCGCAAGCTTTCGCAGGATCTCGGCTTCCTCGTGCCGGCGGTCCACATCCGGGACAACCTCGACCTCGCACCGAACGTTTACCGCATCAACCTGGGTGGCGTGCCGGTTGGCGAGAGCATCATCTATCCGGATCGCGAGCTCGCCATCAACCCGGGACGCGTGTTCGGCCCCATTCAGGGCATCGCGACGAAGGATCCGGCGTTCGGGATGGATGCCGTCTGGATCGAGCCGTCAGCGCGCGATCACGCGCAGACCCTGGGCTACACGGTCGTCGATCCAAGCACGGTCATCGCGACCCATCTGAGCTTCATCGTGCAGGGGCACGCCCACGAGATCCTGGGCCACGAAGAAGTCCAACACCTTCTCAACACACTGGCGAAGACGGCTCCAAAGCTCGTCGAGGACCTCGTGCCGCGCGTGGTGCCGCTGTCCACCCTGGTGCGTGTCATGCAGGGCTTGCTTGCGGAGCGGGTGCCGATCCGCAACATGCGCACGATCATCGAGACGCTGGCCGAACATGCGACGAAGACCCAGGACGCCTCGGTACTCCAGGGTCACGTGCGCGTGGCGCTGGGCCGGCAGATCGTGCAGGACATCGCGGGTGTCAGCGCCGAGTTGCCCGTGATCACCCTGGAGGCCGACCTCGAGAAGCTGTTGCAATCGTCGCTCGCCGGCAATGCCGCCAACCCGGGTTTGGAGCCCGGACTCGCGGAACGACTGCAACAACGTCTTGCTGAAGCGGCACGACGCCAGGAGACGGCGGGCGAGCCGGCAGTACTGTTGGTGCCCCCGCAACTACGCCACACACTCGCAAGATTCACACGTTCGAGCGTGCCCAACCTGCACGTGCTCGCCTGGAACGAGATTCCGGATAACCGCAAGGTCCGCCTGGTTTCGGCGGTCGGTAAATAAGAGGCCTGGCCCATGAAAATAGTCCGACACATCGCGCCCGACATGCGTCAGGCCATGCGCTCGATCCGAGAGCAGCTCGGGGATGACGCTGTAATCCTGTCCTCGCGACGCATTCCCGAGGGAGTGGAGGTCACCGCCGCCATCGACTTCGACGCCACGAGTTTGCAAGGCGCGATGAACGCTCCGGCGCAGACTCTGACCGCCGCGCCACTGCCAACACAACCGGCGGCTGCCTCGCGCGTACTGGCGTCGTCGCGCACCGCGCCTGCCCCGACGCCTGCTTCGGCGCAAACGCTGGCTCCTTCACACGCCGCCGTCAACGCGATCCCTGGCGCGCCCTACGAAACGCGGGCGCCGGCCTACTCCCACGCGGCGGCGTCACACTATTTTCCCAGCGCGCCGACCGCCGACACGCTGCCGTTCGCGCACATCCTGGGGCAGGATGCGGCGCCCCCGTCAGCGCGTGCGTATGCGCCTGCCTCGGCCCCAACACCAGCGCACGCACTTGCCTCGGATCCAACGTCTGCACGCGCCCCCGCGCACCAGTCCTTCGCCCCCGTAGGCGTTGCTGCACCGCACTACGAAAGCGCCGCACCGGCCCCCGTGGTAACCCCCGCTGGGGGTTCCTTCGCCCCCGCTGGGGGTTCCTTCGCTGACCGCTCAGTCGCTGACCGCTCAGTCGCTGGCCACTCGGTCACACCGCGCCGGGAGCCGACTCTCAACATCCCGGCGCCAGAGAGCCAGGATCTGGCCGCGCAAGCGCTGGCTGAGTTGCCCGCCGCCGCTCATGCGAACGAGGCCATGGGCGCCGAGTTGAAAATGATGCGCCGGATGCTGGAAACCCAGCTCGCGCAACTTGCCTGGAATGACATGACACGCCGCGCGCCGGTTCACGTGGAGATCCTGCGGGAGCTCACCGAAATCGGCATCTCGCAGGAGCTCTCGGAGTACATCCTCAAGCAGCTCCCGGAGAAGGTGGAATTGGGCTTCGCACGCCGCTTCGCGATCGCCGGCCTCTCGCAATATCTGCTCGTCACCGGCGATCGCTGGCTCGAAAACGGCGGCCGGGTGGCTTTCATCGGTGCCACCGGCGTCGGAAAGACCACA
>DATBCZ010000159.1:0-8343 GCA_036270175.1 Steroidobacteraceae bacterium
GTAATCACTGACTGGTGGGTGGCGCGGCCATCGGCGCGGAGCGTCACCCGGACGCCGCGATTCGAGCCGGTCTCTTTCAACACCGCGGCGCGCAGAGTCTCGGGACTGGAGTTGATGAGCTCTTTCTCATTGACCCGGTAAGTACCTTCCTGGGTCACCGTGACGACCAGCGGTTCGCTCTTGGCGGTTTGCGGAGGGACCGCATTCGCCTGTGGCAGGTGCACGCGCATCCGACCCTCGTCCGTGAAACGGCTCGAGAGCATGAAGAAGACCACGAGGAGGAGGACGACGTCGATGAGGGAGACGACGTTGATCTCCGGTTCTTCGTGGCGACGAGGCTTCAGGTTCACGGACGGCTCGAGGTCATGCGCGGGCCGAGGCCATCGCGCGTCCGGAGGCCGGCGCGCGTCTGCTTGCCCGCACACGTTTGCGTGCCAGCGCGCTTCTGGCCAGCGCGGTGATCGGGATAGCGCGTCATCGGACAGCTCAAGCAGCGGCCGCGGCCGGTGCACTCGACGGCCGCCCTTCCCTCGCCTGCGAGGCTTCGACAGCATCGGCCATCCGCATCGCGTTCTTCTCCATCTCCACCACGATGCGCTCAACCTTGCCGCGCAAGTAACGGTAGGCGATGAGCGAGGGGATGGCGACGCACAGACCGGCGACCGTGGCGATCAACGCTTCAGCGATACCGCCGGACAGCGCACGGGGATCACCCATGCCGCCCGATTGAATGGCGTTGAACGAGCGGATGATGCCTGTGACGGTGCCGAGCAGGCCGAGCAGCGGCGAGATGCTGGCGATGGTGCCGAGCGAGTTCAGGAAGCGCTCGAGCTCATACACCACGTGACGGCCGGTGTCCTCCAGGCGCTCCATGAGGATCTCGCGCGGACGATGGCGGTTCGCCAATCCGGCCGCGAAGAGTTTGCCCAGCGGCGAATTCTGCTCGAGCGCGGCAATGACTTTGTCATTCACCTGGTTGGCTTCAATGAGCTTCCAGACCTGCGCCTGCAACTCGGGCGGCAACACACGCCGATCCTGCAGTGTCCAGAGACGCTCCAGCACGATGGCCGCGGCAACGATCGAGCAAAAAATAATCGGCCACATCAGCGGGCCGCCGGCCCGCACGATTTCCCACATCCAAGTGACCTCACGCCGGTTAACCGGCAACAGCGACGCGGCATCATACCGGAGAGTCGCGGAGGCTCAAGACAACCTGCGTCTGCTGTCGGGTCGCAGCGACGCGTGTATGCTCGTGCGCCCCGAAGGTCGTCGGATGTGTAAGGACCAGAAGTGAGGCCCGGAGTCGCGGGTCGACCGGGGCCCGAGACACTACGGCACGGAACGTGCGACCAGTGTCTGAGGAAGGAACGGCGTCTCAGGACAGAATTAGAATGTCAAGGGTGGCCCCCTTCCAAGGGGTTAAAAGAACCGTTGCGACCGTGTGCAGCTACTTTCCGAATTGTTCTGGTAGAGTCCTTCCGCCTCATGCCGCGCCGCCTACTCAAAAAGATCTGTCCGTCTCCGGGCTCCCTGCAGAAGCGCTGGTATCTGCGGCCGTTTGGGGACCGAATCGCTGATCCGCGCCTGTGGACCCTCCACCGGCGAGCGGTCACGAGCGCCTTTGGCGTGGGCCTGGCTATCTGCTTCATCCCCCTGCCTGTCCACTTGCTGGTCGCGGGACTGATCGCAATCTGCTGGCGAATCAATCTGCCGGCGATCTATGGGACGACCCTGCTGGTGAATCCCCTGACCTGCGTACCCGTGTATTACACGGCCTACCGGGTCGGAACGACGCTGCTGGGGATCAGCCCGGAAAGCTTTAATTTCCACCCGACCTGGGCGTGGTTCGAAACGAGCCTGGGGCCCGTGTGGAAGCCCTTCCTGCTGGGGTGCGTGGCCTGCGCGATCGTGACCGGGCTGCTGGGATGGATGATCCTGGAGCTCGTCTGGCGGTGGCGGGTGAAGACGCGGTATCGGGCGAGGCACATTGCCCACGCTGTATAGCGGACGCCCTAGGCCCTACACTTCGACCGCAGGTACCGGTTTCTCCGTCAGAACTCCGCGCTCGATCGCGAAAATCCGCTCCATGCGGCTCGCCAAGCGCAGATCGTGGGTCACCACGATGAGGCTCGTGCCTAACTCCCGATTGAGCTCCAGCATCAGGGCGAAGACGGACTCGGCGTTGGTGCCGTCCAGGTTTCCGGTGGGCTCATCGGCCAACACGATCTTCGGCTCCGTCACGAGCGCGCGGGCGACGGCGGCGCGCTGGCGCTCACCGCCTGAGAGTTGATCGGGTCGGTGATCGAGACGCTGGCCCAACCCCACCCTGTCCAGTAACCGACGCGCCTTGGCGCGGGCGTCGGCGACTTTCATCCGGCGCACGAGCAAGGGCATCGCCACGTTCTCGAGCGCGGAGAACTCGGGCAGCAGGTGGTGGAACTGGTAGACGAAGCCCAGCGCTCGATTACGCAGGTCACCGCGCTCCTTCTCGGTCTGCTCGTGGATGTCCTTGCCGTCGACCAACACATGGCCTGTGGTGGGACGGTCGAGGCCACCGAGAATCTGGAGCAACGTGGTTTTGCCGGAGCCCGACGAGCCGACAATGGCGATGCGCTCGCCGGTGCCGATGGAGATCGCAACGCCCTGCAGGACTTCGAGGGTGACAGGACCCTGGCGAAAGCTTTTATGGACGTTGCGGGCTTCGAGAACGGGGACAGTCATTAGGCGGTACTCATAGGGCGGGCGTCGCTCGTGCCAACGCGGCTCATGCGGGCGTCGATCGCGCGAGCCTCGCTAACGTAGGTGTCACTCATGTCGCAGGGCCTGCGCGGGCGCTGTGCGGGAGGCGCGCCACGCGGGGTAGATCGTCGCGAGGGCGCACAGGACGAAGGCGACACCGCAAATCTGCAGCACGTCTGCGCTCTCCACGTAGGTCGGGAGATCGCTGATGAAGTAGACGCGGGCGTCGATGAACTGCGTGTCGAACAGGCGCTCCAGGGCACCAACAATAGTGCCGAGGTGGTCCGACAACACCTTGCCCAGAACCGCACCCAACACCGTGCCGCCCAGGCCGATCAGGACACCCTGGACCGCGAAGGTGAACAGGATGTTGGGCGGCCCGGCACCCAGGGTGCGCAGGATCGCAATGTCGGTCTGCTTCTCTTTCACGATCATGACGAGCGTGGCCACGATGTTGAAGGCGGCGACGCCGACGATCATGAAGAGAATGATGAACATCATCTTCTTCATGCTGTCGATGGAGCGGAAGAAGATCTCGTGATCCATCGTCCAGTCTTTGACGTAGAAGTTGCCGCCCAAGGCCTTGGCGACCGTACGAACGGTGGCGGGAGCACGCTGCGGATCCTGCAGCGCCAGGCGCATGCCGGTAACCCGGTCATTCAGCCGGAACAGGCGCCCGGCATCCGTCATGTGGACCAGGGCGAGACCGCGATCGATTTCATAGATGCCGGATTCGACGATTCCAACAACGGTAAAGCGGCGCATGCGCGGAACGACACCGGTTGGCGTGGCGATTCCGTCAGGGGCGATGAGGACTACCGAGCCGCCGACGTGGACATTGAGGTCTTTGGCGAGCGCCTTGCCCAGGATGGTGTTGTATTCGCCGGCTTTCAGATCAGAGAATTTGCCCTCGGTCACGCGTTGAGAGAGGCCGTCGGCGGTTTTCTCCTGCTCCGGAAGGATGCCGCGTACGACCGCTCCGTCGATATGCGCGCCGTTGGCGAGCATCGCCTGCTCTTCGATGTACGGGGCGGCCGCTACGACACCAGGTTGCTTCAGCACTTCGCGCTGGACGGTCTGCCAGTTCGAAAGGTTGCCTTCGAGGCCCATCATGGTCGCGTGGGAGCTGACACTGAGGATGCGACTGCGGATCTCGCGCTGGAAGCCGTTCATCACGGACAGGACGACGATGAGAGTCGCTACGCCGAGCGCGAGGCCGAGGACGGAAACGACCGCGACGAAAGAGACGAATCCGCGCCGATGCGTCGAGCGCAGATACCGCGTGCCGATGAGCCATTCATAGGGCGTCGCCATGACTCACTCGTACCGTAGCGCTTCGGCGGGTGGGGTCCGCGATGCGCGGATCGCGGGATATAACGTCGCAATGCCGGTGAGCAGGAACGCCGCCACTCCGATGGTGATGATATTCGGCCAGCGAACATCCGAGGGGATTGTCGTGATGTAGTAGACGTCGGAATCGAAGATCTGGAAGCCGAAGGTGTGTTCGAGAAAGGGCTCGATGGTCCCGACGTTGAAGGCAATCAGGAGCCCGAGCGCCAGGCCCACGGCGACACCGAGCCAGCCGATGACCAGCCCCTGAGTGATGAAGACGCCCAGGATCTTCCGGGGTGACGCGCCGAAGGTGCGTAGGATGGCGATGTCGGTGCGCTTGTCAGTCACCACCATCACGAGCATCGCTACGATGTTGAAGGCCGCAACGGCCACGATGAGGAAAAGGATGAGCGACATCATGGTCCGCTCGATCCGGGTCGCGCGGAAATAGGTGGCGTTGTCCTGGGTCCAGTCAGTGACCTCGAATCCCTTCGGCAGCAAGGTGCGCAACCGAGCCGAGAGAGCCGATGCGGTCAGGACGTCGTTGAAACGGATTCTCAAACCGACACCGTTGCGCTGCCCGGGGGCGATGGCCTTGACGTCGTCGATGTGGGCGAAGACGAAGACGCCATCGAGCTCCTGCATCCCGGCTTCAAACACGCCGGCGACCTCGAGTTGCCGCAGTTTCGGCGCGGGGGCCCCGTCGGGTGTCACGGTTGGGATGAGCAGCGTCATATTGTCGCCGCGCGTGAGACCGAGACGATCCGCTATGACCGCCCCGATGAGGACCCGGTCCGAGCCGGGAGTCAGGTCGGATAGTTGGCCCAGTTTGATCGACTGTACGATCTCGGTGACTTGCGGCTCGACGCTGGGGTCGATACCGCGGAGGACCACGGGGAGCATTTCCGGCGTTCGCAAAGCGAGCGCCTGGATCTCTGCGTACGGCGCTACGCCCGCAACGCCGGGCATACCTCGGATGATTCGCTCGGCGTCTTGCCACTCGGCCGGAGTGGGTGCCGTCGTACCCTCGTTGGAAGTCACGCGGGCGTGGGCGCCGAGAGAGAGCAGTCGGTCCCGCAGCTCGTTCTCGAAGCCATTCATGACAGAGAGGATGACGATCAGTGCGGCGACGCCGACACCGACGCCGACGAGCGAGGCCCAAGTGATGAACGAGACGAAAAACTTGTGCGACCGCGCCCTGACGTAGCGCAGGCCTATGTAAAGCGAAAGCGGGTGAAACATCGTCGCGATTTAACCACAACTGGGGGCCTGGATCGCCGAAACACGAACCGCGTCACACATTGCGGGGGGTTACCGGGTGGGCCTGGGCTTTGACAGATTTCGGTGGATGGTAATATGCCCGCTCAGGACGGCCCGGAGCTTCCGTATGCAGACTCGCATTCTCGCCGCACTCCTTTGCACCGTGGGTTACTGCCTGGGCACGGCCAGCACCGCCTTGGCCGAAACCATCGTCGTGGACGACCAGGTCCAGGTGCGCGACTCACAGTCCGAGAAACCCAAGCGCGGCGTTACCATGACGCAGGTGGAAGCGAAGTTCGGCGCGCCGGTTACAAAGCACGACGCGGTGGGTGCGCCACCGATCACGCGTTGGGACTATCCGGGCTTCTCGGTGTTCTTCGAGCACGATCGGGTCATCCATGCGGTAACCACCGCGGGCTGAAATCTGCTGGTTGTTACGGCCGCAGTCATGCGGCTGAAACAAACGCGGCCTCAGAACGGCGGGTGCTGCTCGCCGACGAGATTGACCGGCCTTAAGTCCCTGTCACATCCCAGAAATTCACAGGTCCCTTGCGGGTGCCAGTGGAGAGTGCACGTGCACCGGTGATACGCTCCCGGTGTTCGACAAGAATCTGGGGATATAAGCAGTGTCGGCTGACGAGTCGTTAAGGACCCGTATCGAGGCGCTCGTACGCGCGGGTACCGTACGTCGCAAAATGGCGGCGGTGCAGCTTGAAGCAGAGATCAGGCGTCGTGAAGAAGTCATGCGGCAGACCTTTCGCCGCTACGTATCGCCACGCCTCGCGGACAAGATCCTGGAAGACGCGCAGTTGCGCGATACCTTGCTGTCGACCGCTGACGTGCGCACACACGCCGTCGTGCTGTTCGCGGACCTGCGGGGGTTTACCAGCATCTCCGAGAGGCTCGAGCCCCACGAAGTGGTGCCTCTGCTGAACGAATATTTTTCGCTCCTCACGGAAATCACCTTTCGGCATGACGGAACGGTGTTCCACATGGCGGGCGACAGCCTGATGCTGGGTTTCGGGGTGCCGATGGAGCAGCCTGACAGTCCGCAACGCGCCGTACGCGCCGCACGGGAAATGCTCGAGAGCTTCGGCGAACTCGCTCGCTCCTGGAAAGAGCGCTATCAAATCGAAGCCGGTCTCGGGATCGGCATCAACGAGGGCGATGTGGTTGCCGGTAACATCGGCTCGACCGCCTACATGAATTACACGATCATTGGCGACACGGTGAACATCGCCGCCCGCCTCTGCCAACGGGCCCGCGCCGGCGAGATGCTGTTCTCGTTGGCGCTGAAAAAGTCCCTCGATAAGGAGGGGTTCGACGTGGGCTGCACCCACCTCCCGGCGATGCAACTGCGCGGTCGGACCGCGCCGATCGATATTTACTGCGTGCCGACGGAAAACCGCCTACAGGTCAGCGAGCCGGCGGTACTGTAACGACCCCCGCGGATCGGCCAACGGCCCTTTTCCCCTCGGGCCTTCGCCCCCATAAATCACGCCTCGTAATTCCGCGCCCCCGGGGCGCGAAGTCCGCTGGTAAGCTTTCGCGCCTTTTCGTTGACCCGGTTCCTGACACCTCCGAATGCCCGCACTCCTCAACCCCCCAGTTCCCTCGGCTGCAAAGCCTCGCATCCGCTGGCACCAGCTCTACGGCAGCGCCGCTGCGCTGGCGCTCGCCGAAGCCACCCGCGGCGATCGCCGCCTCTATGTCGTCGTCGTCGACGCCGCGCGAGAACTCGAGCGGTTCACCGCCGAGCTGAAATTCTTTGCCAGCGAGTCGCTGCCGCTGTTACGGCTGCCGGACTGGGAAGTGCTGCCGTACGACCTGTTCTCCCCGCATCCAGACATCATCTCCGAGAGGCTGAGAACGCTCTTCGAGCTTCCCCGTGCTCAACACGGATGCCTCATCGTCACGGCCGACACGCTCATGCAGCGCCTCCTCCCACGGACCTACGTGCAAGGACGGGCCTTCGAGCTCTCCGTGGGTGACGCCCTCGCGCTCGAGCCGTTTCGACAAAGGCTCGCGGAGGCCGGTTACGCGAGCGTCAGTCAGGTTGTGAGCCCCGGCGAGTTCGCCGTGCGCGGCTCGCTGCTGGATGTCTACCCGATGGGGACGACCGCCCCACTCCGAATCGATCTTTTCGATGATGAGATCGAGGCGATCCGGACGTTCGACCCGGAAAGCCAGCGCTCTTTGGATTCGCTCGAGAACATCCGACTCCTGCCCGCTCGTGAGGTCCCGCTCGACCCGGACGCGATCAAGGAATTTCGCCGCCGCTTCCGCACCCGGTTCGAGGGCGATCCGACCAAGACCGCCATCTATCGGGGCGTGAGTGAAGGTATTGCACCGGCCGGCGTTGAGTTCTATCTGCCGCTGTTCTTTGAAGGCACGGCGACACTGTTCGATTACCTCCCGCCCAATGCGGTCATCGTGCACGACGCGGCCTTGCCGGGAGCGCTCATCAAGAATTGGGAGGACATCGAGGCACGCTACGAGGATCGCCGCCACGACATCGAGCGGCCGATCCTGCGGCCGGCTGAGTTGTTTCTCGAGCCGGCGGAGCTCGATGCCCGGCTCGCGACGTTCTCCTCCATCACGCTCGAGGCCTTCAAGGCGGATACCGAGTTGCAGGGGCCGTCGGAGAACGTGCGTAACTTCCCGACGAGCGCGCCCCGCGAGCTGCGGATAGATGTGCGGGCGGAGAAGCCTTTCGCGCCGTTCGACGCGTTTCTGGGGGATTTTGGCGGACGGGTATTGATCGCGGCGGACTCGCCCGGACGTCGGGAAGTGCTGCAGGAAATGTTACGGGCGCAGGGGCATACGATTGCGGCCGTTCAGAGTTGGGATGCGTTCGCGAATGGGAAGGCGGCGCTGGCCCTGACAGTGGCGCCGGACCTGCAAGGGCTCACTCTCACCGATCCACACATCGCGGTCGTTTCGGAAGCGCAATTGTTCGGCGCCCGGGCGCGCCAGGAGCGGCGGCGCAAGCGCGCGGCTGCCGATCCCGAA
>DATBCZ010000160.1:0-10498 GCA_036270175.1 Steroidobacteraceae bacterium
CGGGCGCAGATGTACGAGGAGAGTCGGCTCGTGTGCGGCATGCATTTCCCGTCGGATATCGTAGCCGGCCACGAAGTGGCGATCGCGGTCGTGTCGCATCTGGATGCGTCCAACGATTTTCAGAACGATCTAGCCAAGGCGCGCAAAGAGCATACCGCGCACTAACCCCCGAGGAAGTCGCGGTATCCGCCACGGGCCGCGCCACTGGCGATTACCGCGGCCGCCACTCGTTCGCTCAGCAGGGCGGCGAGCTCCGCCGTGTGCTGGTAGTGGGACATCGTTGGAGTGATCGGCGACTGTGAGTGAGTCGCCGGATGCAGGTAGATTTCGGTGACGCCCGGCGGCAGCCGCGCAAGAATGTCGAGTAAAACGCTCTCGTCCAACCGACCGGTACTCGCGATACCAAACACCCGATCGTTATAGGCGATGCCTCCCGCACGCAGGCGCGCCTTCATTAGCGCAACCCAGGGAGTCAGGAACGCGGCGCTCGCCAGCGCGCCCGCCCCGGAGAACCATAGGGGCTCATCAGGCACCCTGACGGCACTCATGCCGAACTCTCGTCCTACCCGCACGATCATTTTCAGCAGGGTGGGGTGGAGGTGGAAATGTTTATGGGCGTTGACGTGGTCGAGCACCAGCCCCGTTCGGGCGAACGCAGCGAATTGCGCCCGGATTTCCGCTTCGAGCTGTCGTTGCAGCGACGGGAGAGCGAAGTAGCGGACGCCGTCCAGCCACATGCCGTCTCCGAAGCGGCCCTGCTCGTCGACCAGGTCGGGAATCTGTTGACGCGGCAATACAGAGAAGCCGTCGGCCAGGACGAGGTGTAATCCAACCCGCAGTTGCGGCAGCTCGCGTGCGCGTCGGATCGCGTCCTCCGCGGCCGGAGCACCGACCATGAGACTCGCGGCGGTGAGTATTCCCGCGGTGCTCGCTTCGCTGACCGCTTCGTTGACGGCGTCGTGGATCCCGAAATCATCCGCCGTGACGATCAGGAATTTCTTCATGCTCAAGACTGGCTGCGGAGCGGGAAGCGAAGTCGCGCGGCCTCCCGAAGCTGCCAGGAGACGAGTGCCGGTACGCCACATAACACTTCGCGCATGCGCTTCGCCATCGATACCGCCAGGGCCAGCTCACCACTGATGCCCAGGGCGTGTCCGAACAACACGAAACCCGCCTCCTGCACGCCGAGACCGGCGGGTACGACGAATGCCACGTGGCGCATCGCCTGCGTCATGCTTTCCAGCATTACGGCGGCGCGCATGTCGACAGGGTGTCCGAAAAGCCGCAGCGCGTACCACACTTCGAACGACGCCGAAGCAAACGCGATGAGTTGCAGCACACCTGCGAACGCAAGCGACCAGCCTCGGGACAGACACGCGCGCAGCTCTCGGTCGAGGGCCGCGGCTCCGCTGGACAACGCGGTTTCGCCGACCATCGGGCGTATAAACGCCTCGAGGCGACTGAACACGGCGGCATTACGTAGCAACAGGGCCGTAACCACCGGCACCGGCAGACCTAACAACAGCGCAATGAATACCTGCCTGGAGGTCTGGTCGGGCGCCCCTAGATCGCTCAGCAGGAACAGACCCGTGGCCGTAAATACATACAACACGGCCATGGTGAGCAGGACTTCCGTAGCGACCGTCGCCGCAGCGGGCGCCGTCCCTATCCCACGCCACCCCACCAGGCGGACTCCGGCGAATCCACCGCCCACACTGGCCACCGGGAGCAGTCGATCGATGCCTTCGCGGACCGTCGTCACCCAGAACAGGTAGCCAAGTCCGGCGCGACGGTTCGGGTCGTAAGGGCGGAGGAGGAGACGCCAACCGATGGCGTAGAGAATGAAGTACAGCAGCCTATACGGAGGCAGCCACAACAGCGACCAGCCGGCCGTTCTGATCGTCGCCCACATCGCGGCGAAGTCCGAACGGACGACGAGCACCGTCAGCAGGGTCAAGCCCAGCAGGCCGCCGGCGTAAGCCGCGAGCTTTAGAGTGGGGATTCTCTGTTGCACTGAAGATCAGGACGAGCTCCGCATGATGCCATGGGCGTCAACGTCGAACTCGCCACCCCGCCACGTAATGCGGGACGTAGAAAAAGTACGCCACCATACCCAGCACAGTAACAGATCGCGCACTGGCAGCAGCCAGAAATCCGCCAGTAGCGGACGCTCGCCCCGGAGCCGGTGCGCCAGGTGCAAGGCGATTCGCGCCGTCACGGTGATCTCGAACAGAGTCCAGGCAAGCATCGAGGGCACGGTGCCGGCACCCGCCGCGCAGAACAAGAGCCCCATGACCGCAAGCGGCAAACTGAATCCGAAGAAGATCAAGCGGAAGCTGCGAGGTCGCAGGACGCGCAGGGTGCGCATCCACCGGACTTCATGGCGCAGAAGCAGGTCCAGCGTCGGCTCGTGGTGCTCCGCCCTCAGCACATAAGGCGAGAGCACGATCCGTAACCCGAGACCCCGCACCAGCTCGCCCAATTGGTAGTCGTCTGCCAGGTGATCGGCGATGGCGCGCAATCCACCGATACCCTGCAGGGTTTCCCGCCGCACGCAGATGGTCTGGCCCGAGGCATAGCCTTCGTGACCGAACAGTCGGGCCAGCAGCACGGAGGGCATGTACCACTCGTTCACGTACATGGCGCCGAGGCGCGACCAGATCCGCGGCGTGGGCTCGCCGTGGTAAATGCAGGTGACCAGGCCGACTTTCCGATCCAACAGGGGGGTGGTGACGGTGGTCAGGTAGTCGGGTCCGACAGAGGCGTCGCTATCCGCCATGACTAGAACGTCGTGGCGGGCGCGACCCAACATGTTGATGAGGCTGCTGACCTTGCGGTTGCTGCCATGTTGGCGCGGGTCGACGACTACGTCGATCGGCAGGGACGGAAATTCCGCCAGCAATCGGGCCACCACGGCGAGCGCCGGATCGTCACGGTCGCGTACGCCGAAGACGATCTGGAACTCCGGATATTCCTGTTGGCAGAAGGAGCGCAGGTTTTCGTACAAGCCCGGCTCGGCGCCACACAACGGCTTCAACACCGTGACAGGTGGCAGGCGCGCGGGGGGCTTGGCGCCCTGCCGCGAGCGCCAGATCACCACCGCCATCAGCGCCAGCAGGGCATACCCGGCGGCGACGGCCAGGCTGATGAGCCCAACGGCGCTCACAAGCGAATGAATCGAGGACATGAGTACCCCGGAGCGTTGCTCAGGCCTGGTGCGCGCGCAGAAAGCGGAAGAATTCGACTCCTTCGCGCAGCCGCCGGCGGGTCATCTCCCAACTCGTCGACATCTCCCGCACGATTTCCCAGATTTTCGACGGGCGGAAGTAAAAGCGTTTATAGAATACCTCCATGCTGTGATAGATCTGCTCCTTCGACAGGTGCGGATAGCTGATCGCCGCCAGCTGCACGCCTTTCTCGTTTACCAGGTGCTGGGCCTCGGTCTCCTGCAGCCAGCCTTCGGCCACGGCCTGCTTGTAGAGCGCGGTGCCGGGGTAGGGAGCCGCCAGCGACACCTGGATGGTGTGCGGATTGATTTCCTTCGCGAACTCGATGGTCTTCTCGATGGTGTCCGTGGTTTCCCCGGGCAGGCCGAGAATGAAAGTGCCGTGAATGACGATGCCGAGCTTGCGGCAGTCCGCCGTGAAGCGCCGCGCGATATCGGTCCGCAGGCCCTTCTTGATGTTGTGGAGGATGTCGTCGTCACCGGACTCATAACCGACGAGCAACAGCCGCAGGCCGTTGTCCTTCATCACCTTCAGGGTGTTGTAGGGCACGTTGGCCTTGGCGTTGCAACTCCACGTCATGCCGAGCTCGCCCATGCCGCGGGCAATCGCTTCGACCCGGGGCAAGTTGGAAGTGTCGGTGAACGTATCGTCGTCGAACATGATCTCCTGCACTTTCGGCAGGTTCTCCTTGATCCACTTCACTTCTGCGATGACGCTCTGCGCCGAGCGCACCCGGTAGCGGTGACCGCCGACGGTCTGCGGCCACAGGCAGAACGTGCACTTCGAACGGCAGCCGCGACCGGTGTAGAAGCTCACATACGGATGCTTCAGGTAACCGATGAAGTAGTTCTCTATCTTCAGATCGCGCTGGTAGACGGGAGCCACGAACGGCAGGTCGTCCATGTTCTCGATCATCGCGCGCGGCAGGTTGTGCACGATCCTGCCGTCGGCACGCCTATACGAGAGTCCCTTGATGTCCTCCAGCGGCAAGCCGTCGGCAACATCCTTACAGGTGTAATCGAATTCCTCGCGACACACGAAATCAACCGCCGTCGTGGCTCGCAACGAGCCGTCGGGATCGACCATGGTCTTTGCGCCCACGAGGCCGATCCGGATGGACGGGTTAGTTTCCTTCAGCAGTTCCGCGAAGCGCGCGTCAGTCGGAAACGACGGCGTGCTGGTGTGCATGATCACGAGATCGTAGCCGCGCGCAATCGCGAGGCTCTGTTCAACAGTCAGCTCGTCAGCGGGCGCGTCGAGGACACGTGAGCCAGGCACGAGCGCCGCGGGCTGCGCCAGCCAAGTGGGATACCAGAAGGATTTGACCTCGCGCTTCGCCTGGTAGCGCGACCCCGCACCTCCGTCAAAACCATCGAAGGACGGCGCCTGCAGAAACAACGTTTTCAGCGCCCTCAGCGGCGCCGACGGTAAACTCATCTATGATCTCGCAACAGTTGGCGTTGGTCAGCAACTTTGTTAGGTAAAGTAGCGGGGCAAACTAGAGCAGGCAAGCTTTTTTTCTCCCCTAAAGTGTCGCGTCCGCGCGTCACCGTTCCGCCGCCGGTCGAGTTGAAAGCGTGCTGAAAGGAGGGGTGAAAGAAAGATGTAAGAGCGTTGAAAGGGTGTTGAAAGCGAGTTGTTGCCTCCGGCCAGCCCCCCAATCGTAGCCACTGCCGCCGGGAGACTCTTGTACAATTGAGCACTTTCGACACAGCGCAGCCCGGCGCGGATGCTGCGGTTGCGTCTGGGGAACGATTCTCGGCAGCGGGCCACCGACACACAACATCTCTTTCGAGCTACCTCTTCTTATAGATTGACAGGCTTTGCGGGAAACCCAACGTGTCAGGTCGGAAATCCGTCAGCGCCGTGTTGTTGTTGTGGGGAGCCTGCGCCGCCGCGACTCCGCTGGCGACGGCACAGCAGACCGGGACCGCGCGGATGACCGTGGTGGTCGGCAAGGATGTCAGCGGCACGATTTATAAAAAACTGGGCTTGCCGGAACGGCAGTACTGCTGGGATACCTGTCTGAAAGAAGACCGCTGCAGCGGCGTCCGCTGGGGCGTCGTGGCAGGGGATTCGGCCGGCCTCTGCCTGCTCATGACCGGTCCACTGTCGATCAAGGATATGGTCGAGCCGAAGACCGCCGACGGGAAGCCTATTCATGTGACCGTTGCCCGAAAAGAGCCGAATACGGGCGCCGGGACCTGACAAAACCCGGATCCGGGCCAACTCGCCCGTTGCGGGGCCGTATTTTGCTGACTCCGGCGCCATAACTCTCGAAAAAAGGGTCGGCGGTGGCATCATTGCCGTCCGTTCCGGCGTGAGGTCCACATGAGTACCGTGAGCGCGCTGCCCACCAGCTCCTCCTCTCTTGCGTTTTTGTCGGGCGGCGGGGAGACGGGCGCCCGGCTGCGGTCACTGGACTGGCCTGCGCATCCGTTGGGGCCCCCCGAGCTGTGGCCGCAGTCGCTCAAGACCATTGTCCGGGTCATGCTCGATTCGCGTTACGCCATGTGGATGGCCTGGGGACCGCAACTCACGTTCTTTTGCAACGATGCCTATCTGCCGACCGTGGGCCTCAAGCGCGACTGGGTTCTGGGGGCCCGTTCCGACGAGGTCTGGAAGGAGATCTGGCCTGACATCGGCCCCCGTATCGAGCATGTGTTAAAGAGCGGGGACGCGACTTGGGATGAGGCGCTCCTCCTGTTCCTCGAGCGCAGCGGCTTCGTTGAGGAGACCTATCACACCTTCTCGTACAGCCCGGTCTACGACGATCTCAGCCGGGTGTCCGGCATGCTCTGCGTCGTTACGGAGGTCACTGAGCGTGTGGTGGGTGAACGGCGGTTGCGGGCGTTGCGTGATCTCGCTGCGCAGGCAATGGATGTGGAGGACGTCGCGAGTAGTTGTCGTCGGGCGGTCGAAGTTCTCGGGCTGTATCCACTCGATCTACCTTTTGCCGCTCTATATATATTGGACGCTGATGGCCGCCAGGCGCGTCGTGCGGCGCTCAGCATCCCAATGCCCGAAGAGTGGTTTCCGGAAGCTCTGCCTTTACCTCCGCAACCCTCCCGTGATCGATGGAAGCTGGGGGCACTTTGTGCCACTAAGGTAGGCCAACGCATTGAGGATCTGAGCCACCTGGATCCCGATGTAACGGGTCTGACGTGGCCGGGGCTGGCCCGATGCGCGCTGGTGCTACCGTTGATCGGCACCGGTCAGGACCGGCTGTGCGGCTTTTTGATTGCCGGAGTGAGCCCGAGGCGGCCCTTTGACGACGACTATGGCTCATTCCTCTCATTAGTCGCCGGGCAGGTCGCCTCCGCAATCGCAAATGCGCAGTCGTTCGAGGCCGAGCGTGAGCGGGCCGAAGCCCTTGCTGAGATCGATCGCGCCAAGACGGCGTTCTTTTCCAACGTGAGTCACGAGTTTCGTACACCGCTCACGCTGATGCTCGGGCCGATCGAGGACATGGTCCACGATCCGTCGCTTCCCGAGACAACCCGCGGACGGGTTGACCTGTTGCATCGCAACTCGCTGCGTCTGCTGAAGCTCGTCAATTCACTGCTCGAATTCTCCCGCATCGAAGCGGGACGGGTGCAGGCCACCTATCTGCCCACCGATCTCAGCAGGCTCACCGCCGACCTGGTGAGTACGTTCACTTCGGCCCTCGAGCTGGCCGGCCTCACACTGAAGGTCGATCTGCAGACCTTGCCCGATCCCGTCTTTGTCGATCGGGACATGTGGGAAAAGGTCGTCCTCAACCTGCTGTCGAATGCCTTCAAGTACACCCTCAAGGGAGAAATCGAAGTCCAGCTGCGGCAGGTCGACGGTCACGCCGTGATGAGCGTGCGCGACACCGGCATCGGTATTCCGCAGGAGGCTCTCCCGAAGCTGTTCGAACGCTTTTATCGAGTCGAAGGAGCCGAGGGTCGTACACATGAAGGCTCCGGCATCGGACTCGCGTTGGTTCAGGAGCTCGTCAAACTCCACGGGGGTACCGTAACGGCGCAGAGCAAGCTGCAGGAAGGCACAACACTGGTCGTGCGCATACCCCTTGGTAGCGCACATCTGCCCGCCGAGCGCATTGGCGCGGCAAAGTCGCTGCAGGCTCCGGTAGTTGCGGCCCGCCCGTTTGTGGAAGAGGCCTTGCGCTGGCTGCCGGAGACGTTGGGCACGCTGGGTGAAACTCCTACCCTGGCAGTGAAAATGACTCGCATGCCGACGCCGCGCGATGCGCATCCTCGCGCCGCGGTCTATGGGTCGCGTGTCATCATCGCTGACGACAACTCGGATATGCGCGCCTACGTACGCGAGCTGTTGGAAAGCCGTTACCAGATCGAAGCCGTTGCCGATGGGCAGGCGGCCCTCGAAGCGGCACGCCGGGAGACCCCGGACCTGATCGTGTCGGATGTCATGATGCCCAGGATGGACGGTTTCGCGCTGTTGAAGGCACTGCGGGCCGACTGTCAACTTCGGGAAGTGCCGACCATTCTCCTCTCGGCTCGTGCGGGCGAGGAGGCCATGATCGAAGGACTCGACGCGATGGCCGATGATTACCTCGTCAAGCCGTTCTCGGCTCGCGAGCTCATCGCACGTGTCGGCGCACAGTTGCAACTCGCACGTCTGCGTCGTGAGGCGGCTGCTCAGGCTCGCATGGCCCTCGAGTCGGCTGACCGGCAAAAAAACGAATTCCTCGCGATGCTCGGGCACGAGTTGCGCAATCCGCTGGCCCCCATTCGCAATGCGGGCGAGATCCTCTCGCGGACACTGCCGGCCGATTCGCCGGGTCATACAATGGTCGCCATGGTGAAACGCCAGGTAGCCCAACTCACGCGGCTGGTGGATGATCTGTTGGACGTATCCCGTATCACGCAGGGGCGGGTGGAGCTGCAGCTCCGGCCTCTCGAGCTCGGCAGCGTCATCAGCCAGGCGATCGAGACCGCCGAGCCCTTGTTCCAGGCACGGCGGCACGAGGTGTCGATCGTCTCGAGTTACCGCGCGTTGTATGTAAATGGCGATATGGCTCGGCTGGTGCAATGTGTTGTCAACATCCTGACCAACGCCGCCAAGTACACCGACAGCAGCGGAAAAATCCAAGTGGAGACCCGTGCGAACGGCTCCGACGCGGTGATCACGATCGCTGATTCCGGAGTGGGTATTTCAGCGGAACTGCTGCCCCGGGTGTTCGATTTGTTCGTGCAGGGTGAGCGAACACTCGATCGCTCGTTGGGAGGACTGGGCATTGGCTTGTCCGTAGCACGGCGACTCATAGAGATGCATGGGGGACGTATCACCGCTGCCAGTCGGGGCCTCGGGCAGGGCGCGACGTTCGAGATCCACCTACCGCTAGTCGAGCGACCGCAGGAGTCGGCCGGTCGTGGGGATGGGATGAAAGCGGCTTCGAGGCGAATCCTGATTGTCGATGACAACGCCGATGCCGCTAATTCGCTGGCGCAGGTTCTGGGCCTGGACGGGCACGTCACTGAGCCGGTGTATTCCGCGCGGGAGGCGTTGAGCCGTGCTTCGTCGTTCGCCCCTGAGGTCGTTCTGCTGGACCTGGGGCTTCCCGAAATGGATGGTTATGAGGTTGCGCGGCGCCTGCGCGAGCGCCCCGAATTCACCGCCGTCCGGATGGTCGCCCTGACGGGGTATGGGCAATCGGAGAACGTGCGGCGCTCCTGGGACGCCGGGTTTGACGATCATCTGACCAAGCCGATCGATTTCACGGCGCTCGACCGGGTTCTGGCCGGGCTCCCGCCGCCGTCGTAACGGTCCGGATGATTCGCTCGCCGCCCACCGCCCGGCGGGGCTACTTGCGCCAGCCCCCGGGGCCGTCCAGCAGAGCGCCAACGCCGGTCGTCGGGATCACTGCAGCGCTTGTGAACTCCTGCAAGCGCTTGCTTCTAATATAATAGCCCCCAGTTAACCCCCGTTAGCGGTGGGCATGGCCCACGTAGCGCTTGCCGAATGACCCGAGGAGAATTCGATGCCCCTTCCCGTACCCCGATCCGGTAACCCCAGCCTGAACGACCGGGTTTTCGGCAGCCAGCCGCGACCGGCGTATGGCGAAGAGCGCATGACGCTGCAGGGGTCCATCAATAAGTCCTTCCTGCTGCTCGTCGTGTTGCTGGCCGGGGCGTTCTGGCCTTGGTCGCAGTATCTGACGACGGGTGATGCCTCCGTCGTTGGAACGCCGCTGCTCGTCGGTGCGCTCGGCGGCTTCATTCTCGCCATGATCATCAGCTTCAAGGCGAACCTTGCGCCGGTCCTGTCCGTCCCTTACGCGGCGCTCGAAGGTCTCGCGCTCGGCAGTATCTCCGCGCTGTTGGAACGTCGATATCCGGGTATTGCGATTCAAGCGGTCGGCCTAACGTTCGCGGTGTTCGCGGTGATGCTCGTCGCCTACAAGCTGAACATCATCCGTGCGACGGAGCGGTTCCGTTCGATCGTGATCGGTGCGACTGGCGCCATCGCGCTCGTTTACATCGTCTCTATGGTCCTCGGGTTTTTCCACGTCGCGGTTCCGTTGCTGAACTCGTCGAGCCCGCTGGGCATCGTCGTGTCGCTGGTCATTGTTGGAGTGGCCGCGCTGAACCTGATTCTCGACTTCGACTTCATCGAGTCGGGTGCGGCCCAGGGCGCACCCCGCTACATGGAGTGGTACGCGGCCTTCGGCCTGCTGGTCACGATGGTGTGGCTGTACCTCGAAATCCTGCGTCTGTTGAGCAAGATGCGCCGCGACTGAGAGCGGCACTCAAGTTGATCGCAAGAACGCCGGGCTCAGCCCGGCGTTTTGCTATTCGTTCCAGCCGTTCCCAGAGTCCGGACTGCCCTGCATGCCTACCGGCGGGCCGATGTGCGCCATCGACGGCGGCTCCATCGGACCCGGGTGCTCCAATGCCGGTGGTGGCGGCGGGTCTGGCGGCGCGGTATCGGGGTCAAAAGTCTGCGGCTGCGGCATTCCCGCGGCAGCTTCCGTTACGGGGGCCTGGTCCGGCTGCCGCGGAGGTGCCGAGAACACCCGAGGGGACCCGGTAGAGCTGTCGGCCACCAGTGTGGAATTCGGCGAGAACAATTGAGTGCCGCCGCCGTGCGCGTGCCGTCCATGTTCGACCGGTGGAGTCGACCTGAGCAGCTCGAAACACAGGACACCCACGAGCGACACCACGGCGATGCCCGACCCGACGACAAATAGCCCGCGTTTCGCCTGCACCTTCTGCCGCGCGAGGAGAGCGCCGGGGAGAGGGCGCTTCGTAGTCGCCATGCGAGCG